>JAYTAC010000754.1:0-6587 GCA_043737755.1 Spirosoma sp. | reverse complement strand
TGGTGGTGCTTTGGCCGAGCGCAGTCAACGTCCAGAAGAACCCGATGATCGCCAAAAAAGCACGTATCCCCACAGACCGCAAAATAAAGTATCCCTTTTTTGGGTTTATCAAAAAAATTACATTTGCCAAAACACCGTTATTCAGTGGCTTGCAAAGGTATTCACGAACCGTTATTCCACTATCGCATTGAAACGTTTTGACCTGTTAAAAATTATTAAACCAGCCGATCCCCGGACATGGGTTCCGACTCGCGGAATAATGACAATGCTGTTGCTGGCTTTCCCTCTGCTGGCCCTCACCATTGCCCCGGCGCGGCTGACCGTGGTGCCGCAACTGACCCAGGATACCGTTCGCCGGGCGGGGCAGGGCAACGCCGGGCGAATCCACGCCGGATCAGACAGCGAGGCAGACGCGCCGACCGGAACAACCCTGTCGAACCAGGTCCGAACCATTGTGCTCGACGCCGGGCACGGCGGCAAAGACCCCGGTACGCACGGCCGCTACGCCAAGGAGAAAAAAATCAACTTAGACCTGATCCTGCTGTTGGGCCGCAAAATCAAAGCCAATCACCCCGGCATCCGGGTCATCTACACGCGCTCTTCCGATCAGTTCGTGGATTTGTACGAACGGGGTGCCATTGCCAACCGCAACCGGGCCGACCTCTTCATTTCCATCCACTGCAACGCCAGCCCGTCGAGCAGCCGGGTGAACGGCACGGAAACCTACACGCTGGGGCTGCACCGGACTCAGAGTAACCTCGACGTGGCCCGGCGCGAGAACGCAGTAATCATCCAGGAGAAAAACTACCAGCAGACCTACAAAGGCTTCAACCCCAATTCACCCCTGGCAACCATCATGCTGGCCAACTACCAGCACGCGTTTATGGCCAGCAGCATCAACTTTGCCGAGAAAGTGGAGCGGAGTTTCCGGCGCGAAGCCGACCGCAAGAGCAACGGCGTGAAGCAGGCCGGTTTCATCGTTCTCTGGAAAACGACCATGCCCAGCATCCTCATCGAAAGCGGCTACCTGACCAACCCCGCCGAAGAAAACTACCTGCGGTCGGAGGAGGGGCAGAATCAGATGACCGGAGCCATTTACAAAGCATTTGCTCAGTATAAGGAGGAGATCGAATCGGCAGACTAACGAACGGGAGAACCGTAAATTTGTGCGTATACTGTCCTTCGTACCCGCTGCTTTCCCCGCTACTACTGCCGCCTTTTTCAGTCTTTTGCGGGACAAACGCCCCACCGAGTTAGTTACACGTTCAGCCAAACCGACTGACACAGTCCAACGGGCTATTCACTTCACACACGCATGAAAATTTCTCAGGAGATAAAAGTTGGCCTGCTGGCCGTAGTCGCGTTGCTGATGCTTTTTTTCGGATTCAACTTTCTGAAAGGCTCCGATTTTTTCTCATCAAATCACAAATACACGGTCATTTACGATAACATCGACGGGCTGACGGCGTCGAATCCGGTGCAGATCAATGGCTTGACGGTGGGCCAGATTCGCAGCATCAAAATCTTGCAGGATCAGGGCAACAAACTCCTGGTTACGGTAGAGATCAAAAGCGGCATCCGCGTAACGCGCGGCTCGCGGGCGGTGCTGGCCGACGACGGACTGCTGGGCGGTAAACTGATTCGGCTGGGCATCAACCCCGGCACCCCCGAACTCGAAAATGGCGGTCAGTTGGTATCGGCCAAAGAAACGGGACTGTCGGCACTGATCAAAGAGAAAACGCTGCCCGTGCTCAACAACGTCGACTCGCTCACCTATCAACTCAACAAAGTGGTGGGACAGTTCGACCAGACGGGCGTGGTGCTGAACCAAACCCTGCGTTCGGCCAATGCGGGCGTCCGCACCCTCGATCTGGCCATCGCCGAAAACCGCGTCGGCCTGAAAGCTACTCTCGACAACGTCAACCGGCTGTCGAACTCATTGGTCGAGACAGAAAAGCAACTCAGGCCCATTTTAGCCAAAGCTGACACCTTCGCCGATTCGCTTCAAGGCCTGCAACTGAAGCAAACTCTCGGCAGCGTGAACAAAACGGTCGACAACCTGCAAAAGATTCTGGGGGCCATCAACAGAGGGCAGGGATCAATCGGGAAGCTGACAACGAACGACTCGCTCTACCGCAACGTCAACGCCACCACCGCCAGCCTGGAAAAGCTGCTGACCGACTTCCGCGAGAACCCCAAACGCTACGTTCACTTCTCGTTATTCGGCAAAAAGGACAAAACCGCGCCCGTCGGCAAACCCGGCAGTGCCACCGTCACCACATCGGTCGTCACTACCACGAAGGTCGACACCACCGTTAAAACGCAGTAATGCAATCTCTCCTCAACGACCTTCAAACCCGCACGGCCCAAACCCGACTCGGTGGTGGCCAGAAAAAAATTGACGACCAGCACCGCAAAGGCAAGCTTACCGCCCGCGAACGTATCGACTACCTCACCGACGACAATCAGCCCTTCGTGGAAATCGGTTTGTTCGTCGGCGAAGGATTGTACGCCGAGCACGGTGGCTGTCCGTCGGGGGGCGTGGTGGTGGGTATCGGCTACGTGTCGGGGCGGCAGTGCGTGATTGTGGCCAACGACGCGACGGTGAAGGCCGGGGCGTGGTTTCCCGTCACGGCTAAAAAGAACCTCCGGGCGCAGGAAATCGCGATGGAGAACCGCCTGCCCATCATTTACTTAGTCGATAGTGCGGGCGTATACCTGCCGTTGCAGGATGAAGTGTTCGCCGACAAAGAGCACTTCGGCCGGACGTTTCGGAACAACGCCCACCTGTCGGCTATGGGTGTGTTGCAGGTCGCGGCCGTCATGGGCAGTTGCGTGGCTGGTGGTGCTTACCTGCCCATCATGTCCGACGAAGCCCTGATTGTAGAAGGCACCGGGTCCATATTTTTGGCCGGTCCCTACCTGGTCAAAGCCAGTATTGGCGAGGATGTCGATGCCGAAACACTCGGCGGGGCCGTCACGCACACCGATATTTCGGGCGTGATCGATAACCGCTACCCCAACGACAAAAGCTGTTTGGACGCGATCAAACGTATTCTCGACAAAACTGGCCGCTCCGACACGGCAGGCTTCAACCGCGCGGAGTCTGTTGAACCAGCCAAAAATCCCGCCGACATCTACGATATCCTCCCCACTGACCGGGTGAAGCCCTACGACATGCGGGAGATTATTGAGCGGATTATCGACGCATCCGATTTCGACGAATACAAACCCGGCTACGGTCAGTCGCTGCTGTGTGGCTACGCCCGCATCGACGGCTGGGCGGTGGGGATCGTGGCCAATCAGCGCAAAGTGGTGAAAGCAAAAGGTAGAACGGGACAGCCTACGGAGATGCAGATGGGGGGCGTTATTTACGGCGACGCAGCCGACAAAGCCTCCCGGTTCATCATGAACTGCAACCAGAAACGAGTTCCATTAGTGTTTTTGCAGGACGTATCGGGGTTTATGGTCGGGAGCCGGGCCGAGCAGGGGGGCATCATCAAAGACGGAGCCAAGATGGTGAGCGCGATGGCCAATTCGGTGGTGCCCAAGTTCACGGTCGTCATCGGCAACAGCTACGGCGCGGGCAACTACGCCATGTGCGGCAAAGCCTACGACCCGCGCCTGATGCTGGCATGGCCCACCGCGCAGATGGCCGTGATGAGCGGGGCTTCGGCGGCTAAAACGCTGGTTCAAATACAGATAGCGTCGCTCAAAGCAAAGGGAGAAATCATCACGCCCGAAGCTGAACAGGAGTTATTGAAGAGAATCACCGACCAGTACAACGCGCAATTATCGCCCTACTACGCTGCCGCCCGGCTCTGGGTCGACGCCGTAATCGACCCGCTCCAGACCCGCCAAATCCTCTCCGAAGGCATATCAGCCGCTAACCACGCGCCCATCACGAAGGCGTTTTCGGTGGGCGTGATTCAGACGTAGTTACTTGCCGCACTCGCCTTTGGAGTACCGGACGCCCGCACATTGAGCAGCGCACGAATTGCCATACGTTACGCCATCGCAACCACATACCGGATTGTACTCAAACGTACATACACAAGTTCGGTTTTGCGCCACACAGTTCGGGTCAACCTTTTTTTCACAACTGGCTCCGATGCTTATCCAGAAAAACAGCACAAGTAATTTTCGCATGGCAGTAGGTCGTTTAGGAGCATGACCCCACAACAGCAGATAAGGTTGGAATGTAAGGTATCCTGGACGGCCACGTCCGGGCGTAGACTATTTTACGCCCGGACGTGGCCGTCCAGGATACGTTATTTCACCGCCCGCACCGCTTTTACTTCGTCGGCGGTAACGGCATCAGCCTTGTTGCCGAAGTTGCCGCGGATATAGGTCAGCACACCAGCAATTTTGGCGTCGTCCAGAAAGTCGTGGGCGGGCATGGCGTTATCGTAGAATTCACCGTCAATTTCCTGCCCCTGCAAGCCCTTCAGTAGCACGTTGATGAGCCGGATTTTATCGCCCATCACCCAGTCGGTACCGCGCAGGGGCGGATTCAGGTTCGGGACGCCGGAGCCATTGGCCTGATGGCAGGCTAAGCAGTGCTGTTCGTAAATAGCCTGTCCGGGTGCTTTGACGGCTATAGCTGAAACGGCAGCCGTTGATTTAGCCACTGGCTTTTGCGACTGAGCGTAGCTTGCGGTAAGTGATAGACAAGCGAAGAAAAAGAAAGTGATTTTCATAGTAGTTGATCTTACTGACGCCATTTCAGCGTATTCAACAAATGCAGTACGTCCTTCCGAATGTACTGAATAACGGGTTGGAGCGAATCGTTCCGGGTGGCGGTGTTGAAGTACAACGCCCCCCGCAGGAAATGGTTGGTCGAATCAGTCGTGACGAACTGCACCTGACTCGGCACTTCGCCCGACAAGTCGATCAGGCTGGCCTCCAGTCCCGATTTCAGTTTGATGGTCCGCTGCTCAATGGCGTAGGCCTTGACGTTGTGGCGGGCGGCCAACTTATACGAATCCTCGAGCATCCCCCGCAGTCGGTTCATGTCGTTGCGAACGGGTTTGTAGGTGAGTTGAACGCTGGCATGAAAGGCCGGATAATGGATAAAAATCCAGTGCGGTTCGGCATTGGGGAACGTATCACGCAGAATCCGGGCCGCTTTATTGTACTCAAACTGGTAGGGATGCGTCGGTTCGATGAGCGTGTAGACCGGCGCGGGCAAATCGAAGCGTGGGTAGGCTTTCGGCTTAGGCACGTAAGTATCGGACGAGTCGCTGCTGCCACAGGCGGTCAGGAGCATGGCAACGAAACCAACAAGAACAGACTGAGTTAATTTCATAAAAATGGTGTAACGTTATACCAACGATTAGTGCCGCCTGCTTAGTCTTTCTTCACACCAACGAAAATGTCGATAAGACACCGCATACGACTTCTGCTTAACACGCTGATTTTTTTGTGCGTAACATATTGGTTGTCAAGCAGTTGTTTTCATCTGTTCAACGAAAAATCTGAGGTCAAAATAATCGTGCAGGATCCGACTGGAAACTCTGTTCCCAGATTCCGTTTCGCTTTGTTGGGAATAAAATCAAGTTACCCCCGCCGGGATGTTCTGGAGCAGTTTGATCTGACAACCGACCAGGCGGGTAAGGTAAGTCAAACCCTGTCGTGGCCTAAAGGGGTCACCGCCTATGAGATTAGCCACACTGCTTTGTACGTAACCTGCAAATGCTTGCCAACAAACGAAATTCCAGCACCGTATTGCCATATAGGTTCTGATTGGACGGGTTCGACAACGATTCAAGTCAAGAAACTATGAAAGCTGTGATCAAATCGTTCAACCAGCTTACAGTCAGCCGTTTGTTCTTGTGTATTGTAATAGGCTGGGGGGTTAGCAGCTGTTCAGTTTCAATTAAGGGTGATCCGACGGTAAGATTGATAGTGCTGGATTCGGTCGGCAGACCAATACCAAACTTCTCAGTAGATCTTATCGGCTGGAAGCAAAATTTCACCACCCCCGGCCCCGTACGAACGTATAA
The DNA here is from genome assembly GCA_043737755.1 of Spirosoma sp. Classification (GTDB taxonomy): domain Bacteria; phylum Bacteroidota; class Bacteroidia; order Cytophagales; family Spirosomataceae; genus Spirosoma. The sequence goes on along the minus strand of JAYTAC010000754.1, from coordinate 582 downwards.
CTCTCTAACTAATTCGTCGGGGACAATAACGCAAACCATATCTTGGAAGGACGGAGTTAGTTTCTACATAATCGGGGTTGGTCCAGACTACTTTATATATGATTGCCCTCTTCCCGGAAATTCACCCGGACTTGTAGGGTGCAACATAATGGACATTAACGACATCACCGCAACTGTTCGAGTGAAGAAACGGTAAGCAGGACAAACGAAGAGGGCCGGTGTTTGAAGTTTACAGAGATAATCTGAAAATGATCCCGCTACCCTTGTTGGCATTGCTCTCGACTCTGGTGGCATATCAGAACTGTACTTACCCTTGAGTTGTCGAATCATTGACACGCTTACTCTTGTATTTATGAAAACGCTAAAAAAATACTCCTGGCATCCCATACTTGGCAGCTTGGTCTTGTGTGCTATCACAGGCTGGTTGGTCAGTGGCTGCTTCATCTCCATCAATAGGAAGTCTACTGCTAAACTGACGATACAGGATTCTACTGGCAAACCCATCCCTGGATTCAGTTTAACGCTAATAGGTATTAAGACTGGCTTTACTCGTAGTTATGAGATAGAAAAGTATTACCCAAC
>JAYTAC010000753.1:0-2674 GCA_043737755.1 Spirosoma sp. | reverse complement strand
CTTGGCCGACCCGATTTACCGGGACGCCCGCGCCAGGAATGTCCGTTTCATGGAATCCGGTGCAATTTTTAGCTGAAAACCCGTACCTTTTCGGCGTTATGGAAAAGACGCTACCCCTGTTTCCGCTCAACCTGATTGTGTATCCTGGCGAGGACCTGAACCTGCACGTCTTTGAGCCACGCTACCGCCAACTCATCAGCGAGTGCATCGAAGAAGAGCGCACATTCGGCATCCCGGCGTTCATCGACAATAAACTCCCCGGCTACGGCACCGAAATGCACGTCACAACGCTGCACAAACGCTACGACGATGGCCGTATGGACGTGAAATCGAAGGGGCTGGGCGTTTTTCGATTGGTCAATTTCGAGAATCCGGTGGCGGGCAAGCTCTACGCGGGGGGCGACGTTGAATTGCTTGAACCGGGCGACGGCTTCAGTGCGCACGTCGATGCCCTGACCGAACGCGTCGAACAGCTTTATGCGCTGTTGCAAATAGAAGCCGATTATGACCCGGTAATGGAGAACTTCTCGTACCGGGTGGCCCACAAACTTGGGTTGTCGGTAGAGCAGGAATACGAACTGCTGACGTTGGAAAGCGAAGCCGAACGGCAGCTTTTTCTGATTCAGCACCTCAACAATGTCCTTCCCGTGGTCTCGGACATGGAACGCACCAAGCAGCGCATCCGCATGAACGGTCACTTCAAAAACCTCGATCCTCTGAGTTTCTGAGCACTACTTCGTCAACCGAATCTCGTCGGTCCCCCTGTTTCCTCTCAGACCGTTTCAGTCGTTGTCTCACTCCTGACCGGCGACTCGCTGGCGATAACGACAGCTTTTCGCTTCCGGCGCGGTAGCTGGTCGGCCAACTGCTGTAGGTTTTGGATGGGCGGACGTGGTTTTTCGGCTTCGCCAATGAGAAAACCGTAGGGCTTAAGCGCATCGACCGAGTCGAATATAACCTTCAGGATGGCCGTCATGGGCAGGGCCAGAATCAGCCCCGGCAGTCCCCACAATTGTCCCCACAGCAACAGGGCCACGATGGACGCTAATGGGTTGACGCTTACTTTGGAACCCACAATGTAGGGCGTAATGAAGTTGCCTTCCAGCAGTTGCACGAACAGAAACACGCCCACCACGCCGGCCGCCGTCAGTGGGTTGTCGTTCGTGACGAGCGTATACAGCGCGGGCAGCACCGACCCAATGGCGATGCCGATGTAGGGAATCAAAATCAGGAACGCGCCCAAGAAACCGAAGAACACGGTAAACTCGACGCCCAGAATCCACAGGCCCACCGTGTTGAGAACGCCCACCACACCAATCACCAGCACCAAACCAACCACGTAATCCTTAATGACGGCGTAGACCCGGCCGAAAACCTTGTCGATAAACGAATGACGCGTCTCGGTGAATATCTTGTAAAAAAATGACCGGAAAAAATCCCGGTACAGCAGAAAAAAGAAGATGTAGAGCGGTAGCAACGCAATGGTTGAGAGGGTGCTGGTCGTGGCCAACAGCGTCGATGTTAGAATAGCACCGCTGTTTTGTAACGCCCGGTTGAGGTATTTGCGGGCTTCGGAGATTAAGCTCTGGCGGTCGATATTAAAGTTTTCGTCGGCTAATTTTTGAATTTTATCGAAAATCTCATTGCTGCGCTGAATGAGTTTTGGTGCTTCGCTGGTGAAGTTGCCGATTTGCAGCGAGATGAGATAAAAAAACTCGTACAGAAAAGCAATCGTCAACACAATACAAACCAAAATAGCCACCACTCTCGGAAACCGCCAACGCTCCAGCCGGTGACAAAGCGGATATAAAATGACTGAAAACAAAATGGCGAAGATTAGCGACACAACCGTGTCCTGGAGGGTGTAAAGGCCGTAGATGACGATCACCAGCGTTACCAGAACGCAGGCGAATTTAACGTAGGACGGAAGCTGTACTTCGCGCGGTAGTTTGCTCATGATGCGTTGTAAACACAGGAGTGGTCGATTTCGTTATGACACAGACGGGCATATTGGCTGGTTACTCCGTCTGGTTAGCCATTGTGAATCAACGAAAAACGGGCGAAGCGGCTGTTAACTTTTTGTTAAGTATGGGGCAGTGAGTCGTAACGTTGCGGATAAGCCGCGTAACTTCGGGCGATTGACGTTCCGGCGTTCCGGCGTCCCGGCAATCTGCCGCGAAAAAGCCCGACCACCCCCACAAACCCCGTTCCGTATGAGTGCTGCCAAAGCTGCTCAACCCCTGCACCGCGTTTTAGTCGTCGATGATGACGCCGACATCGTTGAGATGCTCGAGTACAACCTCACCAAAGAAGGATACGACGTCCGCACCGCTACCGACGGACGCAAAGCTCTCGAAGTAGCCCGGACCTATTTGCCTGAACTCGTCGTGCTCGACATTATGATGCCGCACTTGGACGGTATCGAAGCGGGTCGGCAACTGCGCGATATTCCCGAAATGCGCAATACGTACATTCTTTTTCTGACCGCCCGTTCGGAGGAATACTCCGAAGTAGCCGCTTTCGACGTGGGTGCCGACGACTACATTACCAAGCCCATCAAGCCCCGCGCCCTGATGAGTCGTATTAATGCTTTTTTCCGGCGGGAAGCCCAAAAATCCGACCCCGGCGATAAGGTCGAGATTGCGGGTCTGACCATTAATCGCCAGAATTATTC
>JAYTAC010000752.1:0-6591 GCA_043737755.1 Spirosoma sp. | reverse complement strand
CACCGCCGAGTTCGAGCGTGTGGCGCAGGAAAACGGCTTCGCACTCCAGTCGTTCGGTGAGTTGGTTGAGCAGCGGGACAAAGTGGTATGCGTCATCTAAACACGGAGTCACGGAGATTACACGGAGGTCACAGAGTAAAAAAAGGATTACTAATTTTCTCAGTGACCTCCGCGTAATCTCCGTGACTCCGTGTTAAAATCCTTATGAAGTTATTCTTCCGCCAAACCGGCGACACCGGCCCGCCCATCGTGATTCTGCACGGCATCTTCGGCTCGTCGGACAACTGGCTGACCATCAGCAAAACCATTGCCGCGCGGGGTTACCGCGTGTTCGCCCTCGACCAGCGCAACCATGGGCAGTCGCCCCGCGCCGATGACCAAAGCTACACCGGCATGGCCGCCGACCTGCACGAGTTTCTGCTCGACCAGCAGTTGGAGAACCCGATTCTGATTGGGCACTCGATGGGCGGCAAAACGGTGATGCAGTACGCAATAGATTACGCGGGCACGTTTAGCAAACTCGTTGTGGTCGATATTGCGCCGAAGTTTTACCCCGTCCATCACGGCGACATCATCCGGGGCCTGAACGGTATTGACCTGGCGACCCTGACCAGTCGGAACGAAGCGGATGCCGTGCTAAGCCAATACGAGCCACTGACAGCCGTGCGGCAGTTTCTGCTCAAAAATTTGTTTCGCGATGAGCATGGTCGGTTCGATTGGCGAATCAACCTGCCCGTGATCGAGCGCGAACTGCACGGCGTGGGCGACGAACTGACCAACCCGCATGTCGTCACTGAGCCAACACTGTTCATCCGGGGCAGCGAATCACGGTATGTTTTAGACGAAGACATACCGGCGATTAACCAAATCTTTCCGAACGCCCGCGTCGAAACCATCGTGGGTGCTGGTCACTGGGTGCAGGCCGAAAAACCGATGGAATTTACGGATGCCCTCATGAATTTTCTAAAACACGGAGAAACGGAGTAAAAACACGGAGAGCACGGAGTTTTTCTCTTTCTTCTCCGCGACCTCCGTGTTTTTACTCCTCTTCCTCTGCGTTTAAAACCCTTATGCCAACATTATACCTCATTCCCTCCCTCCTCGCCGACGACACCGCCGGGCGGGTGTTGACGCCCCAAATCCGGGATGTTATCGAGAAGACCGACGCTTTCTTTGTGGAGAATGTCCGCACGGCCCGGCGGTTCATCAGCGGCCTGAAAACGACCCGCATCATCGACGAGACCGCGTTTTTCGACCTCGACAAAGACACGCCCCCCGCCGATACGCGCCGACAAATTCAGGAACTCACCGAGCGCAAACGCAATGCGGGCGTTCTGAGCGAAGCAGGTTGCCCCGGCGTGGCCGACCCCGGCGCGGTGGTCGTCGGGATGGCCCACACGCTGGGCTGGCGGGTGGAGCCGCTCGTGGGGCCGTCGTCCATTTTGCTGGCTCTGATGGCGTCGGGCCTCAACGGGCAGTCGTTCGTGTTCAATGGCTATCTGCCTATCGAGAAGGCGGAACGTGCCCGTGCCATCCGGTTCCTGGAGAAGGAAGCCCAGCAGCGGCTGCAAACTCAGATTTTTATGGAAACGCCCTACCGCAACGACGCGCTCTTTGCCGACGTGCTGGCCAACTGCGAACCCCAAACGCGCCTGTGCGTCGCCTGCAACCTGACCGCCCCCGACGCCTTCGTGCGGACGATGACGATCCGGGAATGGAAAAGCCAAACGCCCGACCTGCGCAAAAAACCAACGGTGTTCCTACTTTTGTGATAATGATCCAAGCCTTTGAGTTTTCGCCGTTTCAGGAAAATACGTACGTCATTGCCGACGAAGCCACCTGCGAGGCCGTCATCATCGACCCCGGCTGCTACGAGCAGGCCGAAAGAGAAACGCTGAGTCAGTTCATTGCCGACCATAATCTCACCGTTAAGTACCTGCTGCTGACCCACGCTCACCTCGACCACGTATTCGGCGTGGCGTATGTGAAGCGTACATTCGGCGTGAAGGCGTATCTGCACGAGCAGGACATGGTCATTTATAACGACGTTCCGGCCCGCTGCGAACTGTATGGTCTGCGGGGCTACGAACCCGCCGAAATCGACGCGTTCCTGAAAGAAGGTGAGCGATTCCGGTTTGGCAATACCGCATTAGACGTCGTTTTTGTGCCGGGACACGCACCGGGGCATGTGGCGTTCGTTAACCACGCCGACCGGTATGTGGTTGGGGGCGACGTGTTGTTTCGGGGGAGCGTTGGCCGGACCGATTTTCCGTACTGCAACCACGCCGACCTGCTCAACAGCATCCAAACTCAGTTTTTCACCCTGCCCGACGATTACGTCGTCTATCCCGGCCACATGGAACCCACAACCATCGGGCAGGAAAAGCAGACCAATCCATTTGTGAAGACGTAGAATTGACCTTTAGTCCGTTCGGCCGTCAGGCCAAACAACTATCGCTAAAAAAAATTGGCCTGACGGCCGAACGGACTGAAGTCCATTCTACCCTATGAATCTCCTCAAACACCTCCCCAATGCCATGACCTGCGGCAATTTGCTGTGCGGGTGTATTGGTTTGGTAATGGCTCTGCGCGGACACCTCGAATTAGCCTCGTGGCTAATCGGGCTGGCGGCCGTGCTCGATTTTGGCGACGGCTTCGTGGCCCGGATGGTGAACGTGTCGGGACCGTTCGGGAAAGAATTGGATTCATTGGCCGACGTGGTCACGTTCGGGGTGCTGCCCGCTGCCATCGTGTTTCAGTTGGCCTGGTTTCAGGAGTTGGGCAATCTCTCCTACGGGGCGTTTCTGATTGCGGTACTCTCGGCCCTGCGATTGGCTAACTTCAACATCGACACCCGGCAGTCGGAGTCGTTCATTGGTTTGCCCGTACCCGCCAACGCCCTGCTCATTGCCGCTTTTCCGCTCATGGGACGCTACCAGCCCCAGTTCGACGGCATCTGGCAAAACGACATCGGACTGGGTATGATGGTCGGCTTTTCGCTCATGCTCGTGTCCGACGTGCCCTTGTTCGCCCTTAAGTTCAAGTCGTTCGGCTGGACCGAGAACCAGACGAAGTTCCTTTTTCTGATCGCGTCGGCCCTGCTGCTGTTATTTTTGCAGTATGCGGGAATCCCGCTTGTTATCCTACTTTATATTCTTGTTTCACTAATAACGGCACACGGATGACGCAGATGTTACGGATTTAAATGGATGAAAAATCATTTTTAATCCGTCCCATCTGCGTCATCCGTGTGCCATCCTTCCCATGAAATACATCGCCGAAATAAACATCATGACCCGCGCCGAAATTCTGGACCCGCAGGGCAAAACCGTTAAACTGGGGCTGCATAACCTCCACATGGACACCATCGACAATGTCCGTATCGGCAAACACATCCGGCTCGACGTTGACGCCGACACCGAAACTAACGCCCGCGAGACGGTCGATGCCGCCTGCCGACAGCTATTGGCTAACCTGATTATGGAAGACTACTCGTTTGAACTGCGTCCGGCCTAACCAAACCTACAGAAACTGCGCATCCGGGTCTATCACTCTACAGACTTGATGTCCCTACCGATTTTTCTTCACCAACGAATGACACCAATACACACAAAAATATCAGGCTTAGGTTTTTACGTACCCGAAACCGTTGTTACCAATGATGATCTGAGTCAATATATGAACACCAGCGACGGCTGGATTCAGGAACGAACGGGCATCAAAGAAAGACGCTGGTTCACCTACGGCAAAGACACCAACGCCAGCATGGCCGCAGCCGCGTCGCGCATGGCCCTCGACCGAGCAGGAGTCGACGCCAAATCCGTGGACGTGATCGTTTACGCCACACTGTCGCCGGACTATTATTTCCCCGGATCAGCTTTTCTGATGCAGCGCGAATTAGGTCTCGAAGGCATCGCCGTCATCGACATCCGGCAGCAATGTTCGGGCTTCGTCTACGCCCTGTCTATCGCCGATCAGTTCATCAAAAGCGGCATGTACAAGACCGCATTAGTCATCGGGTCCGAAATTCAGTCGACGCTCATGGATAAAACGACCGAAGGGCGTGGCGTGGCCGTAATCTTCGGCGACGGAGCAGGCGCGGCCGTGTTGCAGGCCACCACCGACCCCAATCACCGCATTCTGTCGACGCACCTCCATGCCGACGGTCGCTATGCCGAAGACCTGTACCTGAGAGACCCCGGCAGCAGCCGCCCCGACCACTTCATCACGGCCGAAACCGCCACCGCCGGGGGCAGCAGCGTAGTGATGAACGGCAACGCCGTTTTCAAACACGCCGTTGTCCGGTTTGCCGAAGTCATCAACGAAAGCCTGACCGCCAACGGCCTGACCGCCGACGATCTGTCGCTGTTGGTGCCGCATCAGGCCAACATCCGCATCTCCAACTACGTGCAGCAACAGATGAACCTGCCCGACGAGAAGATTTTCAACAACATTCAGCGGTACGGCAATACTACGGCGGCCTCCATCCCGATTGCGCTGACGGAAGCCTACGAGCAGGGGCGCGTCAAGCCCGGCGACTTAGTTTGCTTGGCTGCCTTTGGTAGTGGCTTCACCTGGGCGTCGGCCCTGATCCGCTGGTGAGGTCAGATTAACGTTGCCAAAGTTTTAAACTTTGGCAACGTTGAAAGTTGCATTCCTTTACACACATGTCTACTAAATTTCTGGTTGTCGGTCTCGGCAATATTGGCCCGGAATATGCCCTGACGCGCCATAATGCCGGTTTCATGGTCCTCGACCGGTTAGCCGCGCAATACGGGTTCGATTTTGTGATGACCCGGTTGGCCTACACTGCTCAGTGGCAGCACAAGGGCAAGCAACTGGTTTTGGTGAAGCCCACCACGTTCATGAACCTCAGCGGCCGGGCGGTGCTGTACTACATGAAGCAGGAAAACATCCCCGTCGAGAACCTGCTGGTCATCACCGACGATAAGGATTTGCCCTTTGGCAAGCTGCGGCTGAAACCAAAAGGCTCGGCGGGCGGACACAATGGCCTGCATAATATCGACGAAGTGCTGAATACGCAGGAGTACGCGCGGCTGCGGGTCGGTATTGGCAGTGCTTTTTCGAGAGGAAAGCAAATTGATTTTGTGCTGGGACAGTTTCCGGAAGACGAACTGATTCAACTGCCGGACTACCTCGACCGGGCGGGCGATGCGGTAAAAGCATTCTGCACGACAGGCCTACAGTTTGCCATGAATAATTACAATCAGTAATATAACTTTGTGAAGAATATAATATTTATTTTACGACGAACAAATAATAGATAAACACGCACCAAGTAAAAATATTATTTTGATTAGTAGCCGCAAACAGCCAAACAAAGGCATATAAATTGTTAATTCAAGATTATATTCGGAATATTATTCTGTGAAGGACCCATACTATTTCTGCGTTTTTAGAACTTCTACAGGCTCACGTCGGTTCTTGTTATGAAACCAAAATGTAATAAAACAATGAAAACGCGTATTATCTTTGCATCGGCAATTCTTGGATTAGGGTTGGCCATTTCTCAGGCAAACGCGGCTACCACCATCGTTAGTGATGATAGCCCGGCTGCCAAAAAGCCGGCGAGTGCCATGCTGGTAAACGGTTCGGAAAAGCAGTTCGCTGCCTACGTCGGACAGAATGTAAACCGGCTTGAGCGCAACACCAACTGGCAAAACTTTATGAGTGTCGTCTCGCTGTACAACCAAAACCCGACGGCTGTGCTGGCCATCAGCCCCACCGACCGTGCGACGTTCAACGAAGCTACCACTCACGTAAATACGCAGTTAGCAAAGCGCAAAAGTGTCGAAGCTAACCGCTGGCTGAATCAGGCCGATTTGACCGCCCGGATGATTAACTTCATTTGGGACGCTAATCAGCCCGTCAGCGAAATGCCTGAGATTCAGTAATTTGAAATAAACGCTGAAATACAAAGGTGTTTGGAACAGAAAAGGGTAAAAGTTAGTTTTTCATGTAGAAAAGGTTAAGGGTTTAGGAATAGTCAGTATAAGGTTCTCCGCACAGATCGGGGAACCTTATCTTTTTTAGGGGTATCCAACTTTTCATTGTACAAGCATGTTGATAACCACGAATCAAAAAAGCGGGCGGAAGGGTAGTGATCCTTCCGCCCGCTTTTTTGATTCGTGGTTACCGCACTTCCGGCATGTCCGACGGGTCGATCAGCAGGTAGCCGGGGTTGATGCAGGCTCCGTGCCAGCGAACACCAACATGCAGGTGCGGCCCCGTAGCGCGACCCGTTTCGCCAACGAAGCCGATTGCCTGCCCTTTAGTGACCGTTTGGTTGGGCTTGACGGTGTAGCTTTTCAAATGAAAATACTCCGTGATAAGTCCATTGCCGTGGTCGATAAACACGGCGTTGCCGCTGTAAAACTGGTTGGCCGCCAGTACCACCCGTCCGTTACCAACGCTCAGCACCGGTCTACCATTCGTAACGGGGTAATCCTGACCGGTGTGGCGGTCGCGGGGCTGACCGTCGAAGGTGCGGCAAGCTCCGAAATTACCTTCGCCTTTCGGGAGTGGATTGGCTGGTTTACCCACCGGCAGGTCGAACACGGCGGGCCGCAC
>JAYTAC010000751.1:0-6599 GCA_043737755.1 Spirosoma sp. | reverse complement strand
CACCGAGCAGCGCGTCCGGGCCGTGCCCACCTGTAGAACGTACTTATTGCCGACTTTAAACTCTTTCGCGTCCATCCAGCACAACATCGCTTCGACGGTTTGGCTCACAATGGGCAGGCTGTCGGACCGTACGATGAGGTCACCCCGGCTGATGTCGCGGTCGTCGGCGAGGTGCAGCACGACCGACATCGGTGCGGTGGCTTCGTCGTAGTGCTCATCGGCGATTTCGATGGCGTCGATGGTTGAGGTTTCGCCGGAAGGCAGCACCGTCACTGCATCCCCTTTGCGGAATAGACCGCTGGTAATTTTACCCGCGTAACCCCGGTAGTCGGGCAGGTCGGCCGTTTGGGGGCGAATGACGTACTGCACAGGAAAACGGCTCGGTTTAGATTGGTCGGAGATTGCTTGCGTGATACCTACCGTCTCCAAATGGTCGAGCAGCGTTGGTCCTTCGTACCACGGCATCGCCCCAGACCGGTCTACGACGTTGTCGCCGTTGAGCGCACTGAGCGGGATATACGTCACGTTCGGCACGTTCAGGTTTTTGGCTAATTCGGCGTACTGAATGCAGATATCCGAAAATACGTCCTGCGAATAGCCCGTCAAATCCATCTTGTTGACCGCCACTACTATGTGCGGAATGCCGAGCAGACTGGCAATCAGCGAGTGCCTCCGAGTTTGCTCGACCACGCCGTGCCGCGCATCGACCAGCACGACCGCCAACTGGCAGTTCGACGCGCCCGTGACCATATTGCGCGTGTATTGAATGTGACCCGGTGCATCGACAATGATGAACTTACGGGCGGGCGTCTGGAAATACCGATAGGCTACGTCGATGGTGATGCCCTGCTCGCGTTCGGAGCGGAGACCATCGGTCAATAAAGCCAAATCGATCTCGCCGTCCTCGCGGCCTTTGGTGGCGCGTTCGATGGCTTCGAGCTGATCGGCCAAAATGGATTTGGAATCGTAGAGTAGCCGCCCGATGAGCGTACTCTTGCCGTCGTCGACCGAACCGGCGGTTATAAATCGGAGAAGGTCCATGCAGCTTACTCTAACTCAATTAATTCATCGCCGATAACAATTAAGGGTGTCACAGGCGTACCAAGCTTTTCCTGAGACATCTTTTTTATGGTCTCAGAGTCAACTTCGAAAATTCTGGAATGTGACTTAATCTGCAAGTTCACCGGTAGAGTAGGAGGCTGTCTACGACGCTTAATACGACTGGTTTGGCGCAGAATAGCATCAGCGTAAGTTACAGCTTTACCAATTAATTGGCTTTCATTGTAAAGAACACGACGGTCAAAATCCACTGGTTGAGGTCCCGGTACGCCGGGAACTTGCACGGTAGACCCTGCAAAAGCTAAAGTACCATTATTAACGAAAGCACTTTTGAACACTTTAGGGTTGGCTAATTTCTTAAGCTCTTTATTGGAACTGTTTTTCCAATCTTCGATCTTATCGGTAAAGTCATGAAGTCTTGTTTCGCCATTAGACCATAATCCCACAACTTTATAGGGTTCGACCTGCAAGAGTTTTTGAAGTTTCACGAAACCTTGCTGAATTTTTGCCATAGTGTTTTTAGTTCTTCTCTGTCTTTGGGATCATTTACATAATCCAATACTCGGCGCTGAAGTTTTCTGGGCAAGTGATCTTCGTAAACTGTACCATCATCAATACAGACCAGCAGCTCATATTCAGCAGAACTTGCATGAAGGTGTGGAGGGGGATGATCTCCATAAAATATTTCCATCTTGATTCCATCTATCATAGCTACCGCAGGCATCATCAAATATAGCGGGAGCTCCTCAAAAATACCCGCCTTTTTTGCGGTCTTCCATCGCGGCTTCGGACAGTTGATCGTCCATGCGGGTTTCGCCCCGCTCACTGATGCGCGTGGCCTGAATCTCGCCGATGACATCATCCAGCGTGTCGGCTTCTGACTCCGACGCGGCCGTGCAGGAAATATCGCCGACGGTGCGAAACCGGACCCGGCGCGTCACGATTTGGTCGTCGGCTTCGGGCTTGATCACGCCCCCGGCGGTGGCCATCAGCTTGCCGTCGCGCACGATCAGTTCGCGGTCGTGGGCGAAATAAATGCTGGGCAAGGCGATTTTCTCGCGCCGGATGTAGTTCCAGACGTCGAGTTCGGTCCAGTTTGAGATGGGGAATACCCGCACGTTTTCGCCTTTGTGAATCCGGCCGTTGTAGAGGTTCCAGAGTTCGGGCCGCTGGCGTTTGGGGTCCCACGAGCCGAACTCGTCGCGCACCGAAAACACCCGCTCTTTAGCCCGTGCTTTTTCCTCGTCGCGCCGTGCCCCGCCGATGCAGGCGTCGAACTCGAACTCTTCGATGGCGTCGAGCAGCGTAAACGTTTGCAGGCCGTTGCGGGTGGCGTTGCGGCCCGTTGGCTCCTTCAACTTCTTCTCGCGAATGGTGTCTTCCACGTAACGCACGATGAGTTTTTCGCCGATCCGTTCGGCCAAACTGTCGCGGTAATCAAGAGCTTCCTGAAAGTTGTGGCCCGTGTCGATGTGCACCAACGGAAACGGGAATTTACCCGGCCGGAAGGCTTTCAGGGCCAGATGCACGAGCGTAATGGAGTCCTTGCCACCCGAAAACAGCAGCGCGGGTCGCTCAAACTGCCCCGCCACCTCCCGCATGATGTGGATGGCTTCGGATTCGAGCTGGTCTAAATAATCGAATTTCATCTTGTAATGAGTGAAAGAGCGAACCGGAGCGCCGGACCGTTTGCGAATGAGTGAATATTAGCCGACGCAAACCATTCGCCAAATCACTCATTTACTAATTTGCTCAGTTAGAATGTAGCCCGCACTCTTTCTTAGAACTGTCTTCCCACCACCACCGTCCGGCGCGGAAATCCTCGCCCGGCTGGATGGCGCGGGTGCAGGGCTGGCAGCCGATGCTGACGAAACCCCGGTCGTGGAGCAGATTGTAAGGCACGTTGTTATCGTGAACGTATCGCTTTACGGCGTCGAACGTCCAGTCCATCAGCGGGTGAAACTTGAACAGACCGTGGGCGTCGTCCCATTCGAGTTGGGTCATGGTTTGGCGGTTGGGCGACTGCTCGGCACGGATACCCGTGATCCAGACTTTCTGGCCCGTCAACGCCCGGTTCAGCGGCTCGATTTTGCGGATGAAGCAGCACTCCTTCCGGTTTTCGACGGACTCATACATGCTGTAGGGACCCTTGCCGGTCATTATGCTTTCGACCATGTCCTGCTTCGGGAAAAACGCGTCGATGGTGGTGTCGTAGCGGTCGTTGGTTTTTTTCCAGACCGAATATGTTTCGGCAAACATCCGACCCGTGTCGAGCGTGAAAATTTTTATCGGAATGTCGTTGGCTAAAATTAGGTCAGTAATCACCTGATCTTCGTAACCGAGGCTGGTCGAGAAAATGACTTCGCCGGGGAACCGGTCGGCCAATGCCCGCAGGGCGTCGACGTTGCTCAGGCCGCGTAACTGTTCAGCAAGCGATGTGAGCGTGTGTGAGGTATGTTCGGCAATCATAATTTTTGTTTCAATAACACTGCCCTGCCGGTTTTTGCCGACTGGCGGGCTGCGTCTAATATTTCCATCACAATCATGTTGTTTTCCAGCGACGTCAGCCCGTCCGGTTTTGTTTCGCCGTGCAGGAGCCGGGCGTAGTACGCAAACGGGTCCGTAGCGGGGGCGTCGGCCTGGGTAGCGTCGTCGGTGCGTTCGGTTTTGTCACTTTTCAGCCGGATGCGCATCCGGGTTCCGTCAATGGTATGGACGTAGCCGGTCTGACCGTACACTTCCATGTCTTTGCGCGAAAATGGCCAATTCCACGACGCCTGAATGATCGTCTGGGTTTTGGGATACGTCAGAATAATCGTGCCCTCGTCGTCCACCTTTGGGTACACGTCGGGCTTGATTTGCTGGGTCACGGCCAGCACCGACGTTGGCCGCTGATTGCCCATGAGCCAGGTCGAGAGATTGGCTCCGTAGCAGCCGAAGTCGAACAGGGCACCCGCGCCGTTGGCAGCGGGGTCGGTCAGCCAGTCTAAGAACTCGCTGGTGACGCCAATTTCTTTGGGTCCCTGATGCCCGTCGTGAACGACAATCTTGCGCAGGTCACCGATGGCGTTATCGTTTTTGGCCAGCGCGTAGGCTTTGTGATTACTGCCGTACCAGGTCGTTTCGTAATTCGTCAGCAGTTGAATCGAGTGTTTTTTGGCCAACGCTTCCATCTGTCGGGCGTGGTTCAAACTAACGGCCAATGGTTTCTCGACCATGACGTGAATGCCACGCGGGGCGCAGGTTTTCACCGTTTGCAGGTGGTCGATGATGCGGCCAAAGTCCGTCACGGCCTCGGGTTTGGTCTTGTCGAGCATTTCGGTGACGGTTGGGTAGACCAAGCTCAGAGGATAGCCGTACTGTTTGGCATAGCGTTCGGCCAGTTCGCGATTTGGCTCGGCAATGCCCACAATGTCGATGTCTCTCTGGTCTTTCTGCCGAAACGCCTTGTTCAGAATGCCGTGAACGTGGGTGTGTACCAATCCCACTACGCCCACGCGAAGCGGTTTTTTGGGCGTTTGGGCTGAACTTTTATCGACATTAACAAAGATCAATAAAGACAGTAGGCCGACAAGAGTTATGTAGGTTCGCATTTTATTCATCAACGCTTTTAAGTGTTTTGGCCAATAAGGAATCACTGGCTCGAAAATCAGTACTTCTGATTTTATCAATGATCGGGCTTAGTACCGTTAACTTTCCCAGCGCCTTCGCCCGGACGAGTACCCCCAATGTGCCGGTGAATCGCAGGTTGAATGATTGAGCTACTTTACGGACTTTATCGTCGTCCAGAATAAGCAGGCAATCCGGTAGCTCCCCTGCCAATGCAATCACACTAATTTCACCGGGGTCAGCTAAGGCCGATATGCCCTTCAGATACGTTTTGTCCATTACCTCCCGGACCTGAACCCAATCCGGTAGACTGATACCAAACTCAGCCGCTACGGTAGGCGTCGTGTAAACGACCCGAAAGCACTCCTTCAACAAAGCCAGTTCGTTTATCTTCTCGAGCAGAATAAAACAGGACGTGTCAGAAATAACAGCGTCAGTTTCCAAGAGCGACTCTGATGTCATGTTCTAAATCGTCTACCGAGTAATTGAACATGGAAAACCCGAACCGCCCCATGATTTCCATAAATGCCCGCTTACTGATGCCGACGATATCGGCAGCCTGACCGAGCGTAATTTTTCCCTTCGCGTGCAGTTGACCCGCAAACAGCATTTTGGCCTCAAATTCCTCAATGTCGAGGTTGTCGGGCAGGTTGATGGTCAGCGTTTTCATGATGGTCGACATTAATTTGTCCCGTTGGCGCTTGTTTCGTTTAGTCAGCTTTTATCCGCCCTCCCCAGCTTTCCTGAGAACTGCCATTTCCACCGCTTTTGAAAAACGAAAATCAGTTTCCGTTTTCAGTTGGATCAGAACAGGTTTCAACGATCTGAGCAAGCCCGCTTCTTTCGCTTTTACTAACACGCCTAATGTGCCAATCAGCGGGAGTTCCATTTCCTGAGACACGGCTCTGCCTTTCGCTTCATCAATGACAATCAGACTGTCGGGCGTGATTTGGGCCAATGTAATCACACTTGCTTCGCCTGCATCCAATCGTTTTCTCAAATCAATCAGCAACGCGCTTGTGGGTACGTTGACTACCCTCGCCCAGTCCGGCAAACCCATTCCATATTCGTCCGCAACAATATCCGTCACGGTAATTGCACCATGACCATACAAATCTCGCAGCAGGTCAAGCCGGTTCAATTTACGCAACACGATCAGACAACTGGCATCCGGGATTACTACCACTTAACTCACAGATTCATAATGTCTTGCGGGGTTTCGCCGAATATACTAATGCCATATTGACCCACCGTTCCCAAAAAACTCACTTTGCTGATACCTACCAATTCGGCTGCCTGTCCCGAAGATAAAATACCCTTTTCAAATAATAGGCCAGCTAATTGCATCAGCAGATCGTGTTCATTTACGGTGTCAGGCAGGTTGATGGTCAGCGTTTTCATGGCCGTTTGATTTTAATGTAAAACCGGTCAATTCCTCAATTCATTCAAACGCGTTCCTTCAGCACGTCTGCACTCACCGTGATCGCCTGCGTAAAATCGGCGATCAAATCCTCGATGGCTTCCAAGCCCACCGAAATCCGTACTAAACCCGGCGTGATGCCCAGCGCGGCTTTTTCGTCGGGTTTCAGTTTGGCGTGGGTCGTGGTGTTGGGGTTGGTGACGATGGTGCGGGAGTCGCCGAGGTTGGATGACAGCGTCGCAATCTGCAGGGCGTCGAAAAACGCGCTGATCCGCTCGAAACCGCCTTCCAGTTCAATCGTGACGATGGCCCCGCCCGCCGACATCTGCGCGTTGGCGAGGTTATATTGGGGGTGGGAGGGCAGGAATGGGTACAGCACCCGCGCCACGTCTTCGTGCGCTTCGAGGGCTTCGGCTAATGCGAGGGCGTTGCGGCAGTGGCGTTCCATGCGCAGGTCGAGTGTTTCCAAACTCTTCGACAGCACCCACGCGTTGAACGGCGACAGCGACGG
>JAYTAC010000750.1:0-6603 GCA_043737755.1 Spirosoma sp. | reverse complement strand
CTGATCGGCTTCCAACAAGACGAACGGAGTAGCGATTTGGCCCATGCCACAAAGCTAACCGTATTTACTTCAATCATTAAATTGGGAGAGTACTAGTTCGGCGAAGCTTCAAACCTTGATCGGTTTAGGTGGTCTGGACTCGCCAAGTGTCCCGACAAATCGACTGTTTGTGCAGATGACCAAATCGGGTCGGCTGCGGTGGATGTGTTTCAGTACGCGTTGGGAGAGGCTCAGGTCAAACCACTCGCTCGCCCGGGTCGCATACCGGATATAGCGCGTCGGAATCGGTCGCCCGGCGAAATAGTCAATGATTTCACAACCGTGCCCAAGTTGCTCACACGCGTGTTGCAGGTGGCATTCTAACCCGTCATATGTCGTTGCCCCTATGATAACAATGTTCATGTATTTCCGGCAGAAGCTTGTTTAATGGTTTCATAAAAACCTCGGCTGCTCCTTTCCGCCTGTATTCATAATCAACGTGCTGCATCCGCCGTTGTGGTAGTATTCTACAAATATACCCTCTGCGCTGCGTTTGCTGTTTTTCTATCCTTGATTCACATATTTAGGTTTAGGCGATTTTATCGCGGGCGCGGTTGGTGACTTCGACGATACGCTGCAACAGGAGGTCGTAAACTGAACTACCATTTTGATTAAGTTTACCAGAATTACGTCTGGCCTAATGGAAACAACGCCCAAAATTCTCGTCGTGGAAGACGACATGATTATTGCCGCCAATATCTCGTTGCAACTAACCAACCTCGGCTATGAAGTGGTCGGTATCGAGTCGCGGGGGGAGGCGGCCATTCGCCATGTCGAAGAAAATAAGCCCGATATTGTGCTGCTCGACATTAACCTGAAAGGTGCGATTGACGGCGTAGAAACGGCCCACGCCATTCACAGCCTGTGGGATATTCCGGTGATTTATGTAACGGCCAACACCGACGAAGCCACCTTTGAACGCGCTAAAAAAACCCGTCCGGAAGCGTTTATCCACAAGCCGATTAGAAACATTGACCTCCAGCGGGCTATTGAATTAACCGTTAGTCGGTTGGCTAATCAACAGCCCAAATCAATAAGATTAGAGCCGGAATTAATTGATAATGAGCCTTTTATTCTGAGTGACCGGATTTTTGTGCGGCACAAAGACAAGATGATCAAGATTGTGGTGCAGGATATTCTGTACGTCGAAGCCGACCGAAACTATTGTCACATCCACATCAAAGCCAAAGAGTATATGCTGTCTACGTCACTCAAACAGATAGAAGATAAATTGCCGGATCAGCACTTTTTACGGATTCATCGGTCGTTTTTGGTGAATTTGCTGCACATAGATGAAGTAGCCGAAAATCATCTCATCATCGGTCAGAAAGCCATTCCCCTCAGTCAGCATCTCCGCATTGATTTATTGAAACGGATTCAGACAATTTGACCTACCAATAAATTGGTAGGCTACAATATCAACACCGCGCAACTCAATCATACCGTGCGTGTTGCGCCGAACTATATTGCTCTGATCAAAACCATGCGCTACGGCGTGGGCGGCAAACTGACCTATCAGACCGGGGCAAAGTTGAGGTTGGGATTTTTAGCGATGTCTGCTGCCACTAAATAAGCAGAGGCCCACAAACGACAGATGGTTGTCTGCGGGCCTCTTTCCTGTACATCTGGTAGGGACTTGTTTGCGTTTTGAAGGCAGAAACGGCAATATTGTGAGACATGACCTTCTCACAGCTTACATACGCCCCGGCTACTCCGGCTCATTACCGACTGAAACCGGCCTTTTGGGTGATTGTCTGCTTTTTTTCCGTGGTGGCGCAGGCGCAATCGGTGACGGAGCGGGATAGCCTGTTGAAACGGCTGAACACATTGCCCAACGATACTAATCGGGTCATGGCTTTAAATGCGCTGGGGTTTCAATACCGTCAGTCGAAACCCGAAATGACGTATTTGCTGGGTCAGCAGGCGTATGAACTGGCGCGAACGCTCAATTACCAGCCCGGCGAAGCGCGGGCTTTGGCGACGATGGCAGCCGCCTTTAAGTTTCTGGGCGATTATGCCAAATCATTGACATTATATAACCAGGCCAAAGACATAAACGTCCGAATAAATGACCGTGATCGGGTGGCCGTTATCATCAATAACACCGCCGATTTATACATTCAGCAGGGAGAATGGAAAAAAGGATTAGCGGCAATGCGCGACTGTTTTGCTATTTATAACACACTTAAAAAACCAAAAGCGAGTTCAAAATCGGTTTACTTAACAAATTTAGCCGAATGTTTTTATCACCTGAATCAATTAGATTCGGCGAGTATTTTTTTAAAGCAGGCGTTGCAGTTGGCTAAAACCGAAGAAGAAACTATCCTCACCGCTATTTATTATCTATCAGGCGATGTAGCACTTGCTCAGAACAATACCCGTCAGGCACTTTTTTTTTATCACCAAAGCCAGCGCATAGCGGCCCGGCAGGAAAACTACTCTGACCTGTACGAAAGCTATTACCGATTGGCAAAATTGTACCAGAAAACCACCCGATTGGACTCTTCGGTTTATTTTGCCAAGTTAGCCTTAATCTATTCACAGAAAGCTAACTATCTGAGTGGAATCTTAAAAAGTAGCCAAAATTTATCATCACTTTATGAGAAAAAGAATGATGCAGAGGCCCTGCACTATTTTAAAATAGCGGTGGCCGCTAAAGACAGTTTATATAGTCAGGATAAAGTAAAACGGTTACTCTCGATTACGTTTGAAGAAAAAGAGCAGGTTCGGCAAATAGAAGCAGCAAAAGCTGCCTATCAAAATAGCATCCGGTTTGCAGTGCTGACGGGCGTTTTATCGGTGTTTGTTGCCATAGCCCTTATTCTGTTCAGAAATAATCGGCAGAAACAAAAAGCCAATATAGTGTTGCAGGGTAAAAACGAGGAGATTGAAAAAACGGTTGCCCAGCTTAAAACGGCTCAAGTTACACTGGCAGCCAAAAACGCCGAAAATGAACTGTTGCTGAAAGAGATTCACCACCGGGTCAAAAACAACCTCGAAGTAGTATCGAGTTTGCTGGCCCTGCAGTCGGCCCGAATCAGCGACCCCGACGTGCAGGAAGCCATGCTGTCGAGCCAAAACCGGGTGCAGAGCATGGGGATTCTGCACCAGAAACTTTACCAAAGCGAACACCTGGCGTTTATCGAGATGAATGACTATTTCATAAACCTGAGCCAGAATATTCTCAACTCCTACGACGCCACCGACCGCGTGAGGGTTGAGTTTCCGATGCAGCCGCTTGACTTAGACGTGGACAGGGCTATTTCGGTTGGGCTGATTGTAAATGAGTTGCTGACCAACGCGCTTAAATACGCTTTCCCTACCGGGCAGTTGGGTAGGATAAGCCTGAGTTTAGCCGAAGTCGAAAACGGGATACTGGAACTGAAAATTGCTGACAACGGCATTGGCAAAACCCCAAACGCCAGGCCCCAGGGCACCGGCTTTGGTACGCAGCTGGTAGACTTGCTCACCCGCCAACTCGACGGCACCCTGCGGCAGGAGGTTGCGAATGGCACCGCCATCTCTATTCGGTTCGCCCGATGAGCCGCAAGTATTCCTGACCGTTCCCTCATCCGGTAAATAAAACCCCCTCTCCGTCCTTGATTTGATTCCATTCGTCCTCGCGGGCTTGGTTCGTCGTGGCCCCCCGAACACCTTTGTCATGCTTATCGGCACAAGGTTAGTCAGGATGCCAGACGTGGTAAAACGGCTGATACTGTGCGGGTTTCACCTTCCTCTTTTTTAACCAAAAATCAGTTTCCTCTTTTTTTAACCAAAAACCAAACCAACCAATGAACACCCTCTTTACCCGCGCCCGGCTGCTTGCCGTACTGTTGCTCTCGGCCTTCGCAGCCACCACCTTCGCCTAGGGCCTGAACCCGGAAGCCGTGGCCTTCGCCAAAACCTACCAGGATGCCTACAACAAAGGCGACCGGCCCAAGCTGATGACCCTCTTCGCCGACAACGTGGGCTGGGTGAACCCCGACGGCAGCGTGCGGCCCAACACCAAAGCCGACGTGGATGCCGATTTCGTGCGGGACTTCGGCGAGACCGCCGGGTCGTATATGGACTTCGCCGTGGTCAGCACCGAAGCCCAGTCCGATGGCAAGGTAAAAATCGGCACGACCGTCAACGGCTACGATTTTCTGCGGACAACCAAGGCCAAACTCAACCCCACGTCAGGCACCTACGAGATGCTGATCGGCAAAGAAGGCGGGCAGTGGAAGATTTCGCAGGTGAAATGGGTGATGAACGCGGTGGGGCTTGAGATGCGCGAGTTGGTGAAGCAGTTTCAAAATGCTTACAACCGTGAAGACGTAGCCGCCCTGAAAACGATGCTTACCAACAGTGTGGTCAGAACATCCGGCGGTACCACACAAACCGGCATCGGTGAGGTGTCGGAGTTGCTTACCAAGAATTTCGCCGACGCTGACGTGAACAGTGCCATCCTGATGACGAACGTAAACCCGCAGTTTGACGGCAGTGTCCTCATTACCGGCACCTATCACCTGAACGGACGGGTGGTGAAAGGAAACCGGGTCACGGTCGATGGAGCCTATACTAACACGGCGGTCAAAGAAAACGGGGTCTGGAAAATCAGCCGGATGGTGCTTTCGCCGATCACCAAAACCATGACCTATCACAAAGTGGCCGATTACGCAGTCTGGAAAAAAGCCTTCGATACGTACATCAACGAGCGGCTCATGGCGGGCGAGTTGAGTGCCGAAGTCGGGACGCTGGTCGAGGACCCCGGCACGGTCTATCTCATTCAGGAGTGGGCCTCGCCCGAAGCCCCCAAAGCTTATCTGTCCAGCCCGGCTTTGGCGGCCTACCGGCAAAAAGTCGGCTTAATCGGCAAGCCTACCGCGCTGATTCTGAGCAAGAAATAAGGCTCCCCGGACTATCGTCCGGGGAAAGGGAGAATCATTGCCGAATCAGAGTCCCGGAGGAACGACCGACGTTGTAGCCGTAACGACGAACCGCCCGGACGAGAGTCCGGGGAAACCGAGCAATATCAAACCACTAAAATCCTCAATCATGAAAACCGTGGGCATCATTGGCGGTGCGGGCTACATCGGTAGCTACGTGACCCAAAAATTTCTGGCCGAAGGCTACCGGGTGAAGGTCTCGACCACCGACATCACCAACCCCGGCAAGTACGAACACCTCTTTGCCCTGGCCAACGCCGACCACCTGACCATAGCCGCGCTCGACCTGCGGCAGGCCGACACCGTTGCCGGGTTTGTAGCTGGTTGCCAACTGCTGATTCACGGCGGAACCCCGTTTCAGTTGGACGTACAGGACCCGCAAAAAGAATTGTTCGAGCCGACCGTCAACGGCACCGAACACGTTCTGGCGGCCCTGCTGACCGTGACGGGTCTGGAGAAAGTGGTGATGGTGGCTTCGGTGGCGGGCTGGAACACGGCATTCCCGATGAACCCGCCCACCGTTGCCCCGGATCACGTGTTTTCGGAAGCCGACACACCCTACTTCGGCGAAACCGACCACCCCTACGCCCAGGCCAAGTTCATTGCCGACCAGGTGGTGCGGCAGTTCATCGCCGAGCATCCCGACCTGCCGTTTGGCATCGTCACTGTCTCGCCGACGACCGTGGTGGGTAACTGTCTTACACTGAAATAGGTTGACAGTTTTTTAACTAAAAACTGTACCCATGCAAGACCACATTCGCGACCTGCTCAGTCGCTTCCAGTACAGTGAGCAACTCAAAGAAACCGCCGTCTTTCGCATCCTTTTCGGTGGAGAAGACCCCAGCCAGGTGATGGCTGATCTGGATATTCATAATGGCTACACACTCCGCAATTGGGTTAGTTTGTATCAACAAAAGATACAAACGGGTCTGATAACTTTACCTGCTATGAATAAGACTCAAAAGCAGGATATGCTGGCCTTGAAGCAGCGAAATGAAGAATTGGAGCAAGCCTTACAACAGGCCAATTTGTTGATTCTGGCCCTGAATTCCATGATTGAAGTTGCCGAGAAAGAGCTAAACGTACCGATCCGAAAAAAGTCTGGTACCAAACGGTCTTAAAACTTCGTGACAACGAAATAGCAAAGGCCAGTGTCGGAAGCCTTTGCCGACTGTTTGGAGTGAGTCGACAGGCATTCTATCGAAGGGAGGAGTATGCGCAACAGTCGGTGAGCCAATCCATGCTGGTGTTAGACTTGGTAATGGCACTCCGGCGGGAAATTCCTGGCTTAGGCACTCGGAAGCTTCATCTGCTGTTGGGCGGACCATTGGCCGAGAGCGGCATTAAATTGGGCCGGGATAAATTACATAAGATCCTTCAGGATCATAATCTGGTATTACGTCAACGACGTCAGGTACCGAAGACGACGGATTCAGATCATGGCTTAAAGAAATACCCTAACCTGCTTATTGATAGGGTGATAAGCGGTTCAGGGCAGGTCTGGGTTTGCGATATAACGTATCTGTGCGTGGGCCTTATACTAGTTCAGATTGACAGTGTCGTATTTAAGATGTACGGAAAGCAAGCCAAATTGACAATTAACTGGCGAACATTGAAAAGGTCTTCCAGAATGGCT
>JAYTAC010000749.1:0-2685 GCA_043737755.1 Spirosoma sp. | reverse complement strand
CTGGATACCCGGCCAGTATGACGTGTGGCATTGCCTGCATCAGGATTCGTCGTATTTGGCACGGGCCGGACAGGGAAAACTGATGCTGACGATTTATGACCTGAACTTTCTGGAGCGGGCAGACTACTCAGATGCCAAAAAGAAACGCAAATTGGCCACGCTACAGCGCAAGATTAGCCGGGCGTCGCTGCTGACGGCCGGATCGGGTTACACGGCCCGAACCGTGCGCGAACACCTGTCCATACCAGAGCCGTTGCAATTCCCGGTCGTTTATACGGGTGTGGCCGTTGACCCGGCGAAAGCCCCGGCTGAACTGCCCCCTGATTCCCCACTACGTTCCGGTCTGGCCGATTCGTCGGTGCAGTCCCGGTTCTCCGAATTACCTTTTTTGTTGTTCGTTGGCGTCATCCACCCCAAAAAGAACGTACACACGCTTTTGCCGCTGCTCGAAGCCTTCCCCGATTACCGGCTCGTGCTGGCCGGGCCGGACGGTCACCCCTACGCGCAGCACGTTCGGGAGCAGGCCCAAAAGCTCGGCGTAGTTGATCGGTTGCTGATGCCCGGCGCGGTTGATGAGCAGACTAAACTATGGCTCTACGCCCACTGTGAAGCGTTTCTGTTTCCGTCATTGTCCGAAGGCTTCGGCCTGCCCGTTGCCGAAGCCATGACGTTTGGTAAGCCCGTGTTCATCTCAAATCTGACCAGCCTGCCCGAAGTGGGCGGCAAGGAAGCGTACTATTTTGAGGATTTCGAGCCGGAAAATATGGCCAAAACCCTGCACGACGGTCTGCACGATTTTGGACAAAATTCACTGCGCCAAGAGCGAATGAGAAAACGAGCCGCCGGGTTTAGCTGGCCCGACGTGGCGGGAGAGTACTGGAAACTGTACCGGGCGTTGGCGGAGAAGTGAGCCGGTGTTGCGTGTATCTTGTGGTCTATTTGAGAGTGTATAAATAAACAGGTTATGGCTCAAACAGATGAAATTCGACGCAGTTTCCATCAACTGATCGACACAATTGAGGATGATCAATCGCTGGTAAATCTATACGCAGCCGCAGCTCTGTATCTCGAACAGCCGCGTCTTTTACTGGATACTACTGACCCCCAACTTCTGAATCGGATTCAAACGTCGCTGGCGCAGGCCGAACGGGGAGACGTTGTGTCAAATGAGGTTGTGAAACAGCACGTACGGCAGTGGCTCGGGAAATAGTCTGGACCGCCCAGGCTCAGGAGGACTACCGGCAGGTTGTCAATTACCTGCTCGACGCATTTGGCGACGAAGTTGCTGAGAAGTATACTGACCGTCTGTCCAACGTATTGAATAGCATCGTGGCCATGCCCCAAATGGGTAGACAGCATGGCTATTCATCTGGTAATTATGAAGCCTTACACTGTTGTCTGTTATTTAATATTGCCCGATCGGATAACGGTCGTCAATTTGCTGGATTCGAGAAGTGAGCAGGGGAGGTGATGAAGTCAGTTGGGTGTGACCGTCCATGTCAGGCAATTTTGAGCGTGAATTTCTCCCGGAAAAGCTGGACGAAACTGACGATATACAGCGTCATCAACAAGCTGATACTGACGGACATGCTCGCGTATAGCTGCAAAAGTGACCCGTTTTCGTGTTGATCGAGAAAAGACCCTCCCGAGTACATCAACACTACTTGAGCTATGTTCAAAAATATACCCGAACTGCGCTGCATGTATTTAAGCGTAATTGGCCCCGAACTGGTCCGGCGGTCGATGCTTTTTAGGTGGCCCCACATTGCTATGACCGTTGGCGTTATTGCAATCAACCAGAAGCTGGCCATTACTGTATTTTCTGGTAGCAGAGGCACGACCATGTATACCAGCGCGGCCACCAACGCCGTGACGACGAAGGTGGGCCAGCGGAAATAGCTTTTCAATATCTCAAGGTGCTGCACCCGGACCTGCCGTTGAATGTTTTTGACATAATCGTCCTGAATAGCCTGAATACCCTTGCCAGATCCCAATCCGGCCCACGCCCATTTGCTGGCCTCATCGAACGAGAGGCCCGTTGCCATCCGCTGCTCGGTTAGGGTAGCGTAGTGGTCGAGGAGCTCATTCAGTACGTCGTCGTATTCAATACCGGCCAGATTTTTCAGATCGGTGTTCAGGATGGTGAGTTGGCTGGCGGTCAGCATGATAGATCAGGCGGGTTTTAGTTTGAGGACCAGATTCAGGTTCTCCAGAAACGCACTCAGTTCGGCGATGCGCCCGGCGGCTTCGGTCTTGCCCGATTTGGTGAGCGAGTAGTATTTGCGGGCGCGGCCGTCCACAACCTGCGTTTCAGTGGTGAGCAGGCCGTCGGCTTCGAGTTTGTGGAGGGCGGGGTACAGAGCGCCCTCCGTGATGCTCATGTCGCCCGCCGTTAGTTCTTTCACTTTTTGCGTAATCTCGTAGCCGTACATCCGTTCGCGGTCTTCCAGCAGCCGCAGAATCATGACCGACAGGCTGCCTTTCAGCAATTGGGTGTTGTTGGGTGTGCTCATGATCCAAACGTACAAAAGAAACCGATATACCTACGACTCTTGGGTATAAAAACTTTTGCACGGGCGTACCTTTGGTCCATCAATGAAAACCTACTTTCGTTTACTATCCTTTGCCCGTCCGTTGGGTCGTTTTCTGACGCCGTTTGTGCTGACGTCGCTCATGGCCAGTGTA
>JAYTAC010000748.1:0-6612 GCA_043737755.1 Spirosoma sp. | reverse complement strand
CCGGGATTCGTTACTGAATCTGAGCGCAGCATGTTACTCTGAATCGCTAAAAAGATGCTGACGTCGGTTAGTTGGCAAGTAGATGAGTTGACCGGTGGTTGACGCGAATGTAGCTTCCGCGTCAACCACCGATCAACTCATTTACTTGCCAACTAACCCACTATACTGTTATACCCACAAGCCCCGGCCCTCGTTGTAATCGTCGCCGATCTGCCGGATGCTGTTGCTGGAGTAGGTTAAAAATCCTTTCCGGCGTAACAGAGTCAATCGCCTTTTTTCGAGCCACGACAACTTGCCATCGACCAAAACGCCAAAAACGATGAGCCGCTCCAGACTCCGGCGCACAGGAGCGGGTGCCTGTGTCACGCGTTCGGCAAAGTGACCCGTCAGGGTGGCGTCGGTGCGTAGTTCAAAACGGTCAACCAGCGTCTCGGTGAGCAGAAAGTGGGCGTAATTGTATTGGCGTTTGAGAATCTCCATGTGTTGCAGTGCTTCCAGAATGAGCGGGCGAAACTCATCATTGCCGCTCCACTCATCATGAAGTTCGTCCACAAATTCGCGGATGGTGCTGGGAGCCATGACTCGGATCTGGGTTTCGTGCAGCACTTGCCACGATGCCCACGCGTTCCAGAGTGCGTAGATCGGCATACCTACCAAATCGGTCATCTGTCGCAGAGCGTGACGTCCCGCAAATCGCTTCATCACAAACTTCAGGGCCAGCGTGCTCAGCGCGGCTTTTGTCATGTTCAGCAGAAAAAAGGTGGCCAGTCCCCAGCGAGGCATACTCAGGTAAGGGTCGATGCCGAAGCGAAAGATGCCCCGGTCCGGCCGCTTGAGAGTCGCATGTGCCAACGCCCGCAGGTGCCGGTCGTACTGGGCATCGTGAGCACGGGGAAACTGGCAGGTTTGCATGATTGATTTCACACCCCGCAGGTTAACCGCAATCAGCAGACTTACTTCCAGATATACCAACAGAATGCCATAAAGTGCCGTAACGAGTGGCAGTCGATAAACAGTGCCAAACCAACTGATGGGCGTATTGGCAAAAAAACCCGACCAGTACTGCTGAGGATAGTAGAGTAGAACGACACCCAGTATACCCAGCAGAGCCGATGTTATTAAGGTCAGTGCCTTCGTCCGGCGAATTTGGCGGCACTCGTCGGCATTGAGCACATACGGTTCATCGGCTGGATGGGCCGTGTCGAGGGCCTGACGAAGATAGCGCATCGCCAGGTGGTCGAACGGACCAGTGCTGTCATTCGGTGGTCGGGTTGACATATACGTATGACGATAGTGGATTCAGTCGTACAACTACGAAACGGGTAGGCTTGTTAACGAAAATTTAGTGTTGCGCCCAACAAGGTCGGTTGGTTGAGATCAGGGCAGGTCGGGGCAAACGCAGAATAAGCCGTTCAGTAAATCCACTATACAGACCGCTTTCAATAGCTGAACTTACATGCATTAGTTATGATACGTTTTCTGTTTGGGTGGTTGCTCGTTGGTCAGGTATTGGCTCAACCCGTTACTACACCCCGTCCGCCACAACCATCTCCGGCCCGGCCTGGATTGGCCCGGCCTATCGTGGTCCGACCCTCACCCGCCAACCAGCGTGCAAAACATGAGATGACCCAGGTTGCCAGGGAGTTTCTGGCAACGCTCTCGGCGGAACAGCGGAAACAGGCTGTTTTTGCCCTCGGTGATGCTGAGCAGTTCACCTGGTATTACACGCCCCATGACCGGAAAGGCTTACCCCTGAAACAGATGAACGCCGACCAGCGAAAAGCGGCAATGGCACTGCTCAAAACGGGTCTCAGTGCGCAGGGGCTTGAGAAAGCAGCGTCCATTATGGACATGGAAAATGTGTTGCGGGTAATTGAAAATCGCCCTCCCAATGATACTCGGCGGGACCCTGACAACTACTACGTCACCTTTTTTGGTAGTCCCGAAGACGAAAACCCGTGGAGTTGGCGTCTTAACGGTCACCACCTGCTGCTCCAGTTCATGGCTCAGACAGACAAATCCGGTAACGGCAGGGTAGTGGCCCAAACGCCTGCCTTTTTCGGCAGCAATCCGGGTCTGCTGCGAAACGACCCCGGCATGGCTGATACCCGCATGGCTGATGCCCGAATTCCCAAATTATCTCAGTATGGACGACGAGTGTTCAGGCAGGAAGAGGAGCGGGCGTTTGCCCTGATGAAAACGATAACCCCGGAGCAACTGAAGCAGGTTGTTGTGGCACCGGTAGCGTATCCCGAAATTCTGAGCACCAACGTGCGTACCGTGGCGATGGAGAAAATGGACGGCCTGCGATTGGCTGATATGACCGCCGACCAGCGCACGTTGTTTCTGGACTTACTCCAGACGTATCTGACCAATTATCATGTTACGCTCGCCAACCAGCAACTCGACAAGCTCAAAAAGAACGGCTTAGATAATCTGCGGTTTGCGTGGGCGGGCGACCTGACCCCAAAATTGGGCGAGGGCAAAGGTTGGTACTACCGCATTCACGGCCCCACAATCCTGATTGAATATGACAACACGCAGGATAACGCCAACCACGTTCACACCGTCGTGCGCGACCTGACCAACGATTTCGGCGAGGATATGCTCCGCGAACACTACCGAACCAGCAATCACGCGAAGCCCTGACTGCACCGGAAACTTCCACTTTTAACAACTTTTAAGGGAATTGTACGAACGTTTTTTCGTAATTTGTGAGGATAATTCGTTCTCAATTCATGAAAAAAATCCTGATTAGTGCGTCGGTTTGTCTGCTCTCGGTGGCGGCATCGGCGCAGCAGACCCAGTGGTTCCTGCGCGACAAGACCGATAGCACCGCTGGCATCAGCGTGGACCGAACCTACCGCGAGCTACTGAAAAACCGCAAACCCACACCCGTCGTCGTCGCCGTGATAGACGGGGGCATCGACGCCAACCACGAAGACCTGCGCCGGGTGCTCTGGACCAATCCTAAAGAAGTAGCGGGCAATGGCAAAGACGATGACAAAAACGGCTACGTGGACGACGTTCACGGCTGGAACTTCATCGGCGGCAAAGACGGCCGCAACGTTGGTTATGAAACCGTTGAAGTGACCCGGCTTTACGTGCAGCTCAAACCGAAATACGACGGGAAAACCGCAGCCGACCGGGCGTCGCTGAAACCGGCGGAGCAGAAGGAATATGACCTGTACGTGAAAACAAAGGCCGAGGTCGAGAAAAACCAGGCCCAGTACAAAGCGCAGTATCAGGGCATCAGCCAGTTCTACACGCAGTATATGACGGCGGTCAGTACGCTGAAGAAGGCACTGAACGTGACCAAACTCGACACGAACACGCTGCGCCGGGTGACCGATACCCTCACCGATGCCGCGCTGAAACGACCCGCTGCGGGTATTCTGCGGCTACTGCGCCAACAGGGAGCCGCCGATACGGACGCGGTGACGGGTGAACTCGAGAAGGCCAACGAGCAACTCAAAGCCCGCGCCGAGTACAATTACAACCCCGACTTCAACAGCCGCGACATCGTGGGCGATAACCCCGCCGACCTCAAGCAGCGCGACTACGGCAACGCCGATATTGCCGGTCCCCGCGCCGACCACGGAACGCACGTAGCGGGCATCATCGGGGCCGACCGCACCAACAACCTCGGGGTGATGGGCATTGCCGACGCCGTTCAGATTATGGGTGTGCGGGCCGTGCCCGACGGTGACGAACGCGACAAGGATGTGGCCAACGCCATTCGCTACGCCGTCGACAATGGGGCGCAGATTATCAACATGAGTTTCGGCAAAGACTATTCGCCCCAGCGCGAAGCCGTCGAAGAAGCCACACGCTATGCCCTTGCCAAAGGGGTACTGCTCGTTCATGCGGCCGGTAACGACGGGAAAAACATCGACACAACGGCCAACTACCCGTCTCCGCGCTTCATCGACGGCAACGAAATTCCAAACGTAATTACGGTGGGAGCCAGTGCCGAGCCGAACACGGGCGATTTGATTGCCAGCTTCTCTAACTACGGCAAAGCAACGGTCGACGTGTTTGCACCGGGGAAAGACATCTACTCGACCGTGCCCGGCGGTAAGTATGAGAGCAATAGCGGCACCAGCATGGCCTCGCCGGTGGTGGCGGGCGTAGCGGCCGTACTGAAGTCGTACTTCCCCAAGCTGACCTACGCCGACATCAAACGGATCATCATGGAATCGGCGGTGCCGTACCAGACGAAGGTTCGTCGGCCTGAGTCGACCGACACGGTTGCCTTTGCAAGTCTGTCCAAAACGGGCGGTATCGTTAACTTGTACGAAGCCGTGAAAATGGCTATATCGCAGGAGTCAGGCATGAATAACAAAGGGAAGTAACGGAGTTGTTGCACTGGGTTTGCCAATCCTTGTAAACGCTTTTCGGCAAACAAAAACGGTCGCTTATCGCTTGAGTGCGATAACCGACCGTTTTTCGTATCCACGGGTTTCAACCCGCTTTAAAGCTAATCAGCACCACGGGTTGAAGGCTCCGCGCTCCGGCCCGTGGATACCTACTGCTTGCGAATTCGTTTCACCAAGACGTGTTGCGTCTGGTCATCGCTCACAACGACAAAAAATATACCGTCGGTCAAATCTACCACATCCAGCACGGCCGTTCGCTCATTGCCATCGCGCTGGAGTTGCGCCGTGCGAACCGTTACCCCGCGAGCGTCCGTTAGCCGAACCGTGGTTGCGTATTGGGTTGACGACGACACGGACACGGTTACCTGCCGCGTGGCTGGGTTGGGATACACCACCACGTCGTCCGTTTGCGGATTGGGTTCGGCCGCCAGAATGGTTAGGATCACATCGGCAGAAGTCGCTTCTCCACAGCCGTTTACGTTGCCCCGCACGGCGTAGCGACCTGATTGAACAACGGTGAAACTCGGCCCCGTGGCCCCCGGAATGGGCAGGCCGTTGAGCAGCCATTGAATGGTGCCGGTTGCGTTGGAGGTGAGCGTGAAACCAGCGGTGGTGATGATGGGCACCTGCGCCGACTGCACCGTTACCGCCACCGCTGCCGACCGAACGGGCAGGCAACTGTTAGCTACCTGCACCGCGTAGCTGCCCGCTGTGCTGGCCTGTAGTGTGCTGCTGACGGCACCCGAAATAACCTGA
The DNA here is from genome assembly GCA_043737755.1 of Spirosoma sp. GTDB lineage: Bacteria > Bacteroidota > Bacteroidia > Cytophagales > Spirosomataceae > Spirosoma. The sequence continues at coordinate 1,477 of JAYTAC010000748.1, read as the reverse complement.
TTGTCGCGATACCACTGGTAGGACAGTCCCGTTCCCGCGTTTGCCTGGAGCGTTACGCTGCTTCCCTGACACAGACTCGCCGAACCGTTGACGGATATAGTGGGCGTGATTGCCGTGCCGGAATTTGTCGACACGGGTGTCCGCTGAAGAGCCGGGCAGTCGAGCGACTGGACCGCAATGCCGTAGAAATAATACCAGGCCGTTTTCAGCGTGTCGGATGCGTTGAAAAGCGACCCTTTGATGGTCATGATGGGTTGCCCTGAAGCGGTTTTGATTTGATACGGGAACCCACTTACGGCCGAGTTGCTGCGAAAAATTGACGCGCCATCGCCGTAGTCAATCGTGATTTTGTAGTCGCCCGGATTGGGAATGCGCAGGTTCAGGGCGTAAACCGCTCCGGGATCGTCGGGGTCGTCGGCGAGTTGGCCGTTGCCCGCCACCGCCGTCAGGCTCTGATTACGCGTGGGCACCACGTCGAGGGTGACGCTCGAAATAGCCGTGTTGTCGAACTTGCGAACCGTGAACGTCAGCTTCCCGGCCGATGCGATGTAGAGCCGCGCCCGTTCGATGAGCAGTGGCACTTGCGTGGAGACTAACGGAGCGGGACCAAAATTGCCCGCGTAGGTGCCGCCCCCGAACGCCCGCTTGTCGGCGGGGCCGATGGTGCCCGCGAAGTCGTTGAGCACGGCGTAGAATTGTCCATTGGCGGGGAGGGTCTTGACGGCGATTTGGTTACCGGCTGCGAGCAGATTGCCCCCCGTTGGCGCGTCGTACCAGAAGGCCGTGCCGCCCCCCGTATTGCGCAACGAGATGGCGGTGTCGCTGCCGCATCGGGTAGCTGCGAACAGGCCGTTGGTGGGGGCCGGGGTGGTGGTGCGGGTCTCGATCAGCGTGTTGTTAGTTGGATTGAGATCGCTGCCCAAACCCGTCGCGATGATGAACCGGTACGTTTGGCTGGGTGCCAGCACAACGCCGGTTGGGGTCCTGAGCGTCAGCAAACTCTCGCGAAAAGCGGCCACGCTGGGCACAATGCCCGTTACGGTCGCTACGGTTGCTCCGTTGGCATCCGTAATGCTGACGCTGACTGGTACGTTCGTTTGAGCCGCGCTGCCGAAATTGCGGACCCGCACGGCAATCGTCACGTCGGTGCTGGTTTGGCCGCAGAGGTTAGCTTCGGGCGAGACGAGTGCGGAGACTCCTACGTCGTTCATCGTTTGCACCACGTTCAGCACGTAGTCCTGCGTTTCGCCATTGCCGTAATTCCCGCAGGCAGTCACGGCCCCCGCATTGTTGGTTTCGGTGGTCACAATACGCAGCCGCACAAACTGCCCGCTCTGAACGGTAGTGGGGACGGTCACCGTAGCCGAAAACTGGCCCGCGTTGCTCAGCACCCCCGACGTCGCCACGGTTTCGCCCGCATCGTCGAAACTGCCGTTGAGATTCCAGTCGACAAATGCCTTGACAACAGCGTTTTTGG
>JAYTAC010000747.1:0-6615 GCA_043737755.1 Spirosoma sp. | reverse complement strand
TCGGTGTTGCCATTAACGTTCAACGTAGTCCTCAATGTAGTTGCCCCGTCCACGTTCAGGGTGTTGTCCAAGTCGGTAGCTCCGTTCACGTTCAACGTACCCGTTAGTATGGTGGGGCTGGCTTTGGCTACCGTTAGCGGTCCGTTGTTGATGGTAGCTCCACCAACCGTATTGAGAAATACATCCTGTTTGACGGTCAGATCATTGCCAATCGACACGTCGTTACCCACATTCAAATTGGTCTTGATATTGATGTCGCCATCTTTGGTGATGCGCAGCCGCTCCTTGCTGTCGGTCACAAAAATCAGGTCCACGTAGTCCATGGTTCCCATGCGGTCAGTAAGGGGATTTGTTTTGGTATTGCCGAAGGTTGACCACACGTTACTTGGTACGCCATCCACCGGCCCGGCGGCAGCCCGGGCATTTGGATTGCCCACTAATTCAGTGGCTGTCATGGCATGAAAGGCATAGGGTACCGCCAGCAGACGACTGCTGCTAACGGTTGAGAAGCCGCTTTTGCCACCGTCCTGAATAGCAATTTCCATCCAGATGTCCTGAGAACTCCACGGCACGTTTTTGAACGTACCCGCCCCAACTTTGCCTGCTCCAATGGTCAGGTCGAATAACCCCAGCGCATTGGTCGTAACCGTATGGGTTTCGCTGTAATGCACCGTTGAGGAACCAGCTATTTTGCTGTTCAAGCTGATTTTGAGCGTTACAGGCTGATTAGCCAACACATCGCCCATTAAGCTACGGGCAACGGCCTGGTATTTCATCCCCTGCGGAACCTGCTGGGCTTGGCTGAATGGTACGAGGGCGCAGGTAAGAATAAAGAGGGTTAATAGATATTTACGCATCATTTTATGGGTTAGAAAGTAAAGGTTTATTGGGCTTTAACGATTTTGTAGGACGTTAGCAGGGGACCCTCGGTTTTACCGATTCGCAGTAGATACGTACCCGCCGGAAAGGTTGTCATGTCAATTTGCGTTGACCTAGCGCTGGCGGGAACCACGGGCAGGTTGTACTGACGGCCCAGCAGGTCTGTCAGGAGCAGTCGTAACGGACTGCTTTCGGGTGCGCTGATGTCAATTTTCAGGTACGAGACTACCGGATTAGGTGCCACCGTAAATTGGTAGCCCGCATCAGAACCAGTTAAGTTCGGTTGCTCAGTGACCTGAAGCATAGGCTGATGAAAGCCCTGCGTGTAGAGCCGATCAGACGTGGCAGCGGTTTCAACGACTGATTCGCCCAGTGTCCAGTCCAGCGTCATGGTTTGGGTGCGGGCCGTTCCTCCGCTGGCGGCCAGTACACTGGGGCTCAATCGCTGGGCAATGCCGACCGACGATAAGCTTAAGCTACCGACTAAAAGTGCTACTGTTTTTTTCATGGATGGGCGTTTTAAATAGAAAATCAATAAACTTGAACGAACGGTTTTAGCAGCAGTTTACAAGTGGCTTCGTCCGAATAGAACCTCAGCTAATTGCAGCGGTATCATTAGCTCAGCAATTCACGGGGCACGAGCGAACAGCGTTACTACAAATGCCGTAACATATGTAATCTACTATTTGCCTGTGTTTCAGAGACTGTTGCCATTGAGTGTCATGTCAACCGCCCGTTCTTCAACGTCAAGTGTGTAGACCCGGTGGGTGTAATTAAGATAGAGAGTGTATTTTCAAGTTTCGTAGCGATAACGGATGATAGTCGTTAGTGCTGAAACCTTCACGCCGGACAGCTTCAAGTTTGTCGCCCCAGCGACAAGAGATGATTATAGTCACCATAATGCAGAGACGAAAAGTCAATCATTCTGTCACTATTGAAATCGAAAATGCGAGCAGAAACAAAACCAGTTTCAGTAAAAACCCTTCGGGACTGTATGAATCCTGCCCGAAAACAGGTTGGTGTTCTGAAAGGCGCTAACTGCTGCTGCTTACAAAACGTCTTTCCCAAAAACCCAGGTCGGGTCGGACTGTAAGGAGTTCTTTTTAACGGCGTCAAAAAAGATTGGCTAAAACAATGGGAAGAAACCGGCGTCATTAGCCGGGAGTGAGTTGCTTCAGCGTCCGTAATTCGGCTACCATAGTACGTCCTGCCCGCTCCGAAGCACCCGGTTCGCCCAGTTGATGGCGCACATCCGCATACCCTGCTAATTGCGCATCCCGGTTCTCTCCATTAGGCAAAATCATGCGCAGTTCAGCCGCGACACGGTCCGGCGTGTAGTCGTGGATAAGTTCGGGCACCACCGAGCGACCAGCAATCAGGTTCACTAACGACAGAAATGGCACGGTCAGAATCCGCTTGCCAATCTCGTAATACCACCGTGCCGTCTTGTAGCACACTACCTGCGGCACGTTGAACAGGGCCGTTTCGAGCGTCGCCGTACCCGACGTTACGAGGGCAGCCGTTGACACGGTGAGCAGGTCGTATGCCGAATCGGTGACCCGCCTTACGGCCGGATAACCGCCCATGAAACCATCATATAATGCATCCGGCAGGTTACTCACCGTTCCAACTACAAACTGACAGCCAGGAAACTGCTTTGTTGCGGCCAGCATAACGGGCAGCATGGCGGTGATTTCCTGGCGACGGCTACCGGGTAACAAAGCCACCACAGGCCGCTCATCTACCTCGACTTTTTCACGAAAGTCCGGGTCCGGCCGGAAATCAGCGAGGGCATCTAAGAGGGGATTGCCAACGTAGTGAACTGGGTAGTCGTAGGTTGCAAAGAATTCCGTCTCAAAGGGAAAAATCGTGAAGAGCCGGTCCACACTGGCTTTGATAGTCCGCGCCCGGCCGGGATTCCAGGCCCACACCTTGGGAGCGATATAGTAAAACACCCGGATACCATATTTCTTGGCAAAACGGGCCATGCGCAGGTTAAACCCGGCGTAGTCGATCAGAATCAGCACGTCGGGACGGTGCGCCAGCAGGTCGGCCTGGCACTCGCGCATGATTCGGCGGATGGTACCAAGGTTTTTGGCTACTTCCAGAAACCCCATAAATGCCATCTGTCGGTAGTGCCGGACCAGTTCGGCACCAGCCGCTTCCATTTGCTCCCCCCCATACCCCCGGCAGCGGGCGTCCGGGTCGTGCTGCCGAATGGCCCGGACCAGGTTCGCACCGTGCAGGTCACCGGAGCGTTCACCGGCAATGAGGTAGTAAATCATGGGTTACTCGCCAAAATAATCGACGAAATTTTTCGGCGTTTCGTAAAGCCGGAGTTGGTGCAGCCGGACCGTCGTACGGGGGGCTTCGGTGACGGGGGCGAGAGCGCGTTCGATGATCTTCCAGATTTCTATGATGAAAATCTCGCAGCTTGCCATCTTGCCCTGCATAAAATCCACGTCGAGGTTGAGGTTTTTGTGGTCAACTTTTTCGATCACCTCGCGTTTGACGATATCGCCCAGCAGTTTAAGGTCGATCACAAAGCCCGTGTCGGGGTCGGGTTCGCCCTTGACGGTCACGATCAGCTCGAAGTTGTGGCCGTGCCAGTTGATGTTGGCGCAGGGGCCAAAAACGGCTTTGTTGCGCTCTTCCGACCAGGCCGGATTGTAGAGCCGGTGAGCCGCGTTGAAATGCTCGATTCTATTGATATATACCATTTTTCTGGTTTAGAGGGGCGGTTTCCAGAAACGCCGGTTTCATAATTAAAAGCTAAAGATACGAAACGGTTGGGGCGGGATAAAATGGTGGGCCTGTTTCCAGAATGACAGCATATCACCACCTAAAGATAGTGCAAGTTAATCCGCAAATACCCTACTCAATTTGTCCATTCAAAAACGGTAACTTTACAGGCAACTTCGATAAGTACAACTTACGCAGTAGCCAATTCATCCAAAAAACCCGTTTACGACCCCCCGTTTATGATCATTGTTACCGGAGCCGCTGGTTTCATCGGGAGTTGCCTGATCGGAAAACTGAATCAGGAAAATTTCAATTTTATCATCGCTGTCGATGATTTTTCTCACCCCGACAAAGAAGCCAACCTAACGGGCAAGCATATTCAGGAACGGGTGGACCGGGAAGGTTTTTTTGACTGGCTCGATCAGAATTACCAGGAGGTCGAGTTCATTTTTCACATCGGTGCCCGCACGGATACAACCGAGTTCGACCGGCAGATTTTCGAACACCTCAACGTCGAGTATTCCAAACAAATCTGGCACCGCTGCATCGACTACCAGATTCCTCTCGTTTATGCATCGTCTGCCGCTACGTATGGTCTCGGCGAGTTGGGCTACGACGACAATGAGAGCCTGATTCCGCAGTTGAAGCCGCTCAATCCCTACGGCGATTCCAAAAACGAGTTCGACATCTGGGCATTAGCGCAGGAGCGCAAACCGTTTTTCTGGGCCGGGCTGAAGTTTTTCAACGTTTACGGCCCCAACGAATACCACAAAGACCGCATGGCATCGGTCATTTTCCACGCCCACCGGCAAATTTGTAAGAGTGGCGAGATGAAGCTGTTCCGGTCGCACAACCCCGACTTTGCCGACGGCGAGCAGATGCGTGATTTTGTGTACGTTAAGGACGTGGTGGAAGTCTGCTCGTTTCTGATGCACCATCGGCGGCATTCGGGCATCTACAACCTTGGCAGCGGCAAGGCCCGTACCTTCCACGATTTAGTCACCAACACCTTCCACGCGCTGGGCATGGAGCCAAACATCGGCTTCATCAACACCCCCGCCGACATCCGCGACAAGTATCAGTATTTTACACAGGCGAACATGGCCAAACTTCGCTCCATTGGCTACGAACGGCCATTCCACACGCTGGAGGAAGGTATCGCCGATTATGTGGGTAATTATTTGAAGGACGGGAAGTATCTGTAATCAATAATGTCTATCGCCCCAAATAGTAGATCAAAAAGACGGTCGCGGCAATAATTGTCAGCACATGAATCAAACCGGCTACGTAGATTGCTCTAATCATTTCCGACCCTAATTTTCGTATTTCGGTTACTATATCCTCCTCCCCGGTACTGACAGTTATCTGCTTTCTTCCAATTAGCTTACTTCATTATCAATGATTTTACTACTTTCTGAGGACAAATTATTGCGGACACAATCAGTCCATCACTCCCAAATCACCTCGATCACTTCCCCTCTCGTGTCGACCGTCGTCTGCTTTTCGCCCGTCATCCGGCGTAGAATTAACTGACCGTTGACGACTTTGGCCGCTTCTTGCTGCATGACGTGCGTCGCATCTTTTTTGCGAAAAACGGATACGACCGTTTCCGGCGTCGTCATCGGCAAGGTCACTGATTTACCCGACGTCCGCACCGACCGGGCTGTGGCGGGCAACGGCTGATTTCTGAGCAGCGCAATGGCCCGCGACGCCTGCGGGACGCCGTAGCCTACGTAATTATTGCCGTAGGGATACAGATGCGACGATTTTTCGATCAACGCCATCACTTCTTTATTGGTCAGTGTGGGGTTGGCCTGCATCACACAGGCGGCAAAACCAGTGATGACTGGGGCCGACAGCGACGTGCCATACAGCGAAAAGCACGACACGTTGGGCTTCAGATACGGCAAACTTTCGGGACCGATGCTGCTGTATCCGATGCGGTTCCAGAGTTTGGCATTGGTCGCGCCAATGGCCAGCACACCCTGCGCGTCGGCGGGGGTGCTGATGATGCGCCACGACCGGTCGTCGCCCTCGTTTCCGGCCGACACGATCACCAGAATTCCTTTTTTGTCGGCGGCAATCTGCGCGGCCCGGCTAATCAGGCTGGTGTGGCCGTCCATCTGGCTCGGTGCGTAATTGTCTTTGGGATTGCTCATGCCCTTGGCGTAGCCCAGCGAGGTGTTGATAAGCCGGACGCCCAGACTATCCATCCACTCCATCGCGGCCACCCAGTTGTCTTCTTCACCCCGGTACTCGCGGTTGCCCTGGTCGGTGCGGGCGAGGTAAAATTTGGCGTCGATGGCTAAGCCGTACTGCACGTTTTCGGTGGGGTCGTTGCCCGCAATAGCCGCCAGCACCTCCGTACCGTGGAAATCGGACATGGTTTCGAGAGTACGGAACAGGTTGCCGTGCGTTTTTTTGTCGTTCACGTAATCGCGCACCTGGTTGACGCCCTGTCGGGCAAACACGTGTTTGAGTGCCCCCACCGAATCGGCCCCGAAAAAGCCCGCGTCGATCACGCCGATGGTCACAAACCGGCCCGTCAGGCCTGCCTGCGCAAAATCCGGGGCCTGAATCTGGGTCATCACCGGAGCCAGCATCGGGTTGACCCCACCCGGTCCGGCGGGTTTGGGCAGAGCCAACGAGGTGATGATAAGGGCCGGATCAATGGCCTGAATCGATGTCACGAACGGCAGGGCCACCACCCGTGCGTACTGCTCCGCCGACAGCCGGGCCGACACCGCATTGAGCCAGCGCGACTGACAAACGGACTGCACCCCCGCCTGCCGCAGCCGGCTCAGGTAAGCCGCCGAAACGGGCCGGTCGGTATCATCGATGGGCAGGTTCTGCGTTTGCCGACGGGCTATTGAGACAGGCGACAGTGCCGGGGTTGCTGATTGATCTTTTGCATCAAGCAGAATCCAGTATTTTGGTTGGGCGTGAGCTGATCCTACCGTCAGGCAGAACAGAACAGTCAGTTTAAACAGCATA
>JAYTAC010000746.1:0-2693 GCA_043737755.1 Spirosoma sp. | reverse complement strand
GCTTCGTCGGACCAGGTGGCTGGTGCCATGACAAATCTCTCACACATAAAAACAGACAATCAGGCAACGCCGGTTTGGGGTTGCCTGATTGTCTGTCGATGACTGAACGTATTTACTTGATCGTGTCTCTGGTCGTGTCGGTTTCCTTCAGACCGTCTTCGATGTTTTCGCGGACGTCTTTGGTGGCGTCTTTGAATTCGCGGATACCTTTTCCGAGACCCCGTGCCAGTTCGGGCAGCTTTTTAGCCCCGAATAACAAAACAACCAAGGCAAAGATCAGGATCATTTCACCCGTACCTAAGCCACCAAGGAAACCTAAAATGCTTGCATTAATCATGATTTTCGGGATTTTAACGTATGCAAAATTAGAAAACTCTCTGTTACAACCTATTGAAGCCGGGCGAAACTTACCCGATCTTGATCGTTCTGAGGGGCTGTGTCCGGGGGGGCCGGGGGGCCTCCTCACTCGGCGTGTTCATGCCAATCTCCCACTGCCGGAACTTCTCGATGTCGTCACCCAATCCGCTGAACAACCACAGCATCAGCGCAATATCATCCGTGAAGCCGACGATGGGCAGAAAATCGGGCAGGATGTCGATTGGCGACACAAAGTAAATAAGCACGGCAATGACCCGAATCAGCGTCTTCCACGGCAACTGACGGTACTCGCCCGATGCGTAGGCTTTCAGGAGCCGGGCTACGATCCCTAACTGCTCCCGGAACAAGCCGACGTTTTTGCCCGATAAGCCACCGCTTTTGTTCAGCGCGTCGCGAATCAAGTTGAACAGACTCTTGCTGTTACGGGCATACCGGACAGCTCCGATGTTGGCCCGCTTGAAAAAGAATGAAGTCAGGATGCGCGTTACGATACTCTGTGCCATTTGTTTTGTTGAATTTTAGCGGTTGAATCCCGATTGGCGGACTTCGTTTGGCTAACCCGTGGTGGTGTCCACAACGGAGTGACCTCCGCCCAAACTACATTAACCCAATTATCTCTTTATTAGTCCATAAACTGAGTAACGGGGCCAGAAGTTTAATCGGATCGCTGTTGGTTTGCGGCAGCACCGGACCGTACTTTTGCGTTTTGTCATCAACCTTTTAATTCCGAATACACATGAAAGTCACTGTAGTAGGTGCCGGGGCCGTTGGGGCCACCTGCGCCGACAATATTGCCCGCCGGGAGCTTGCGCACGAAGTCGTGCTGCTGGACATCAAAGAAGGCATCAGCGAAGGCAAGTCCCTCGACATGCTCCAGGCATCGACCTTGCTCGACTGCGACATCAACCTGGTGGGGTCTACCAATAACTACGAAAAAACGGCCGGTTCGGATGTTGTCGTCATCACCTCGGGCCTGCCCCGCAAGCCGGGCATGACCCGCGAAGACCTCATCGGCATCAACGCGGGCATTGTGAAAGGCGTGACCGAAAGCATCCTCAAACACTCGCCCGACGCTATTTTCATCATCATCTCTAACCCGATGGACACCATGACGTACCTCGCCCTGAAGTCGTCGGGCATCCCTAAAAACCGAATCATCGGGCTGGGCGGTGCGCTGGATTCGGCCCGGTTCAAAACGTATCTGTCATTAGCCATGAACTGCTCGCCCAACGACATTCAGGCATCGGTAATCGGCGGGCACGGCGACACGACCATGATTCCGCTGACGCGCTTAGCCACCAAAGGCGGGGTGCCGGTGAGCCAGTTTTTGGACGAAGAGACGTTGAAAAAAGTAGCCGCCGATACCATGGTGGGCGGTGCCACCCTGACGGGTCTGATCGGTACGTCGGCCTGGTATGCGCCGGGCGCGGCCGGAGCGATGATGGTCGAGAGCATCGTGCGCGATCAGAAGCGCGTGATTCCGTCCTGTGTGCTGCTGGAAGGTGAATACGGTCAGTCGGACATCTGTCTGGGCGTGCCGGTGGTGCTGGGCCGCAACGGCTGGGAACAAATCATCGACTACAAACTGACCGACGATGAGCAGGCCGCTTTCAACAAATCAGCCGACGCCGTTCGGAGCATGAACGGGGTGCTGAGCACATTGGACATGGGCGTATAAGTGGCGTGTTCTGTCAAAACCAAGAAAGCCCCGACATCCGGGTTTGCCTTGTTCTTACCGTTTTCTCAACGCTTTTTGGTTGCCAGGCATATTTCTTGTACTATGCGTTGTTATTCACCATCACCCACTTTTTTTGCATGAAACACGTAGTTACCACCGTATTATTCCTGAGCGCAGTCTCCCTCAGTGTAGCTCAAACACGCGAGGTTTACACCAACGCTAACTTCAAAACGCTGGCCAAAGACCACAAAATTCTGGCCATTCTACCGGTCAAAACCACCCTGCAACTGCGGCCCAAAGAGGTTGAGAAAAACGGCGGACCGGCGGGAGTTGCCGTGCTGGAAAAGCGCGAAGGATTAGCCGTCCAGAGTGCCATTCATTCGTATTTCCTGAAGCGGAAGGAAAGCAATGACCTGACCGTCGACGTTCAGGACATAGCCCGTACCAACGCCATGCTGGAGCGCAACGCCGTCACCTACGAGACGCTGTCGAGTTTCACGCCCGAGGAGCTGGCAAAAATTCTGAACGTCGATGGTATCGTGTCAGGTACGTTCGAGAGCAGTCAGCCCATGTCCAACGGAGCCGCCATTGCTATGAGTGCGCTCGTGGGCTTCGGGGGAGCAACGAACACCGGGAA
>JAYTAC010000745.1:0-2694 GCA_043737755.1 Spirosoma sp. | reverse complement strand
CCACCAACTTGCCGATGTCTCCGCTTACCTGCTGAATAAAGGTCAGGTGTTCGCTCAGCGGCCGGTCGTCGGGCGATAACGCGGTTTTGTCGGGTGCGCTCGGGGAAGGTACCGTTGCGTGAGCATCGGACTTGCCGGGCGATTCAAGCCGGTTGAGACTATCGGTCAGGGTGGCCAGCGCGCGTTTGACGGGGCGGGTCAGCGCGGGCGGGTGCAGCTTAGGTTCGGTTGTGAGCAGAGCCGATGTGATGGTAGATACATTGGCCGACAGGACGTGATTGAGCACCACAAACTCATAGATGGCTTTTTGGTTGCGCTGTTTGTGTTTCGGCTCCGAGACCATCCGCTGGAAAGCAGCCGCCACGTTGGCCGACGTCACATACACATCCTTCCGGGCTAATTTATAATTGACTACGCTGACCGGCTGACCCGACAGGCCGTCGAGCAGCAACTGCACGTAGCTGACGTTGGCCTTCAGCACCGCCCGCATCGGCTTGATAATTTGGTAAGACTCCCAGTTGGGAAACAGCCCGTAGCCAGCCGCTACCGCAATCAGGCCACCGAGCAGCGTATCCAGTAATCGCTCGCCCGCTGCGCTGAGGTAGCCGATGCCCAGGAAACTGAAAACGATCAGTACAAACGGCGTCAGACAGATCACCATAACCCGGTAGTTAACCCGCAGGGCACTGTACGTGCCGATCATGAACCCGACCAGAAACACAAAGTGCACCGTTCGGTTCGGGATGAACGTCAAAATCAGTACCCCGATAATTCCGCCGATGAACGTGCCGACGATGCGCTCCTGATTGCGCTGTCTGGTCAGGCTGAAAGCGGGTTTGAGAATAACCAGGATCGTCAGCAGCACCCAGTAGCTGTATTGGCCGTAGGGCAGAAATTTCGTCAGCACAAAGCCGAGCAGTAATGCCAGCGATACCCGAACCGAATGCCGGAATGCCGACGAACGGAGCGTCAGGTTGTCGCAAAGCGATTGCAGGGTAATGGTTTGGTGCGACACGAACCGGCCGTATTCTAATGGTTCGCCCGCTGCACCATCAGCGGGCGCAGTCAGGTTCGCCTGAATCGTGGCCACCCGCTGACTCAGGTTTCGGAGACTGACCAGCACTTTTTTGAGTACCAGCGTACTGCCGTCTTCGTTGGGGAGTGCGTCGATCTGCGCCTTTAGTTCGGTTAATGAGGGCGTCAGGTTGAGGGGTGGCCGGGTGGGAGCAATCGACTGAACAGACAGGCCGAAGTAATCGAGTTCGTCGGCTACCCGCCGGATGAGCCGGGCAATGGTGGCCAAAACCGACCCGCCCGGTACTGCACTCTTGGGCCGGTCCCCGTCCGACGGCCCGAACCGCTCCCGGATGCCCGAATAATCGTAGTACATCGCCACAATCTGTTCGTAGAGGTCCATCACGCTCGAAAACGTCAGCACCAGCAGGCGGCTGGTATTGTCGGATTCGGCCATAAACTGCCGACTCTTGAAGAGTAATTCCCGCACGGCGTCCTGTTGTTCGGTCACCACCACCTGCTGGGCCACCAACCGTCGGTAGTCATCGTCTAAGCGCGTGTGGATCGCGTAAAAATCGGCTTTGATCGTCAGCAGTTTCGCAATTTGATGGATGCACTGACCGAGGGCCTGCTGTGCCGGGCGGTAGGGCTGGAGTCGCGAGGTAAGCAGGCTGATGAGCATGTACCAGGTGCCCCCGGCCAGAATCAGTCCGGTTTCGCGCAGTACGCCGGGGGCGTCGAGCGGGCGGTCGAGCGTGAGCACCATGATGAGCAGGGCCGAGGTGCCCACCGACGTTGCGCGGTTGTTGTAGACCGAAAACAAGGAGAAAAATAAGCCGAACACCACGATTTCCAGCGCGAGGGTGACGTCGTTCTGTCGGGCGAAGCCGGTGATGAGTGTTACGGCCGACCCCAGCAGTATCGCAGCGGTCATGCCGTTGCGTTGGTGCCGCACCGGACCGGGGGCGTCGGTCAGGCTCACGCTGAGTGCACCGGCAGACATGGCCATGCCGGTTGCTAATTGACCAAACTGAGCCATCAGCAGCGATGGCAGCAGAATGGACAGGGTAATGCGAAGTCCGTCGGAGAAATACTGGCTGGACAGAAAGTAGCTTAGCTGCCGGGTGCGTCGGTTCACTGTTCAAGCCGTTAACGTATGACCTGCTGATGAGTGCGGCATATAGTAACTCAGGAGGTCATTGTTCAAGATGATTTACGACGTAGTTCAGCCCGGCGTTAAATTGTGGAATCAACCGACAATTATAGTCCGCAAGTCCTAAAACAATATCGGGAGTATCGAAATCCCTGGCATTTTTATTTAAAAAGCAACTGGGTAATCTACCATATTGCCGTATGTGATTCATAATCGATGCATGGATGAGAGCGTCCTGCCCGGATAAATTCAACGCCGTCTCAGCACTGATAGCATCGGATAAAATGGAGGTTGTCAGTGGAATAATTTCCGTAACTGACAGTAGTTTTCGGCGGTAAATGGCAAAACGCTTGCGCTCATCTTCGATACTTTGAACGACGATAGCCGATAAATCCTGCTTAACACTGGTGACTTTGGGAGTCAGGGAAGTGGTACGGACCAACTGGTTGAATACTGCGTCGGTAGTACTGATCAGGTCATTACGACTCTTCTTCTGTCTGACCAGCTTCTCATGTGGTTCGGCTAAG
>JAYTAC010000744.1:0-6639 GCA_043737755.1 Spirosoma sp. | reverse complement strand
TCACCAAGTACAAACTAATCAGCAAACGTCCGATGCGTCCGTTGCCATCCAAAAAGGGATGGATGGTTTCAAACTGATAATGAGCGACAGCAATCTTGACAAGATGCGGCACAGCCACTGTGTCGTCGTGGATAAAGTTCTCTAAGTCGCCCATGAGCCGCCCGATCTCGGCGTGGTGTGGCGGCACGAAAACGGCATCGTTCAAACTGGCCCCGCCTATCCAGTTCTGTGACGTTCGGAATTCGCCCGGCAGTTTGTGCTCACCCCGAACGCCCTGTAACAGAATGCGGTGTATTTCGCGCAGCAGCCGCGACGACAGCGGCAAGGTATCGAGCCGGGCAATAGCTTCGCTCAGTGCCGACACATAATTGGTGACCTCCTGCCAGTCGTCCCGGCGTTCGGGTGAAATGTCGATTTCCTTAACTAACGCTTCTTCAATGCTGGTCTGCGTACCCTCGATTCGGCTCGATACGGTAGCTTCTTTCACAACGTGCATTCTAATGAACAGGCCGATGTTTGGCACGAACTGAGAGAAACTGTTTAACTCACCTACCCGGAGCGTGGCCCGCTCCAGCAACACGTTCAGGTCGGGGTCCGACCAAGTGAAACTATGGTTGATTTCGGCGGGCAAAAAACTTTTATAACCAGTAGACTGAGGCATCCAAATTCCAGAGTTGAACTGAGCAATGTCCATAGATAACGTTTAATATAAATTACCATAGTAAAGTTTACGGCCTTAAACTTAATTACAGAAAGTTATAATTAAGTTTAAGGCCGTAAACTTTACTATGGAGAATTACCAAAGCAGCTTGATTCCGGCATGAATAACCTTCGCATCAACGGCCGCATCTGGCTCGAAACAACATCCGGCAACGTCACCGAACGGTTTGTGGGCATTGGTCGGATGGAACTGCTCCAGCATATCCAACGTACCGGTTCCATTAATCAGGCCGCCAAAGCCATGCGGATGTCCTACAAACGAGCCTGGCAATTGGTCCATTCGATGAACACCCTTGCCGACTCGCCATTGGTAGCCACCCAGACCGGGGGGGAGAAGGGCGGAGGGGCCGTTGTCACCCCCGAAGGCGAAAAATACCTCCTTCACTACCACGCCCTGCACGAGCGATTTCAGCAGTTCCTAACCGACGAATTGGCTAACTTCCCGGCTTAACCCGCACCTGCTGTTCATTGTCCCAACTTTCTTTCATCGTTATGTTCGTAAAAATATACCGGTCGTTATATTTCGTCGAAAATAACGACCGGTATGAAATACGTGTTCCTGCTGCTACTATTCGTTGGCTCGGCTAATCAGAATCAGGCAATTGCGCAGCCGGACAGCGCGGCTGTTCCGGTTGACTCGTTGCGCAAAATTGACTTAGGCGAAGTCGTTGTCTCGGCATCACGCATTCCTGAGAGCGTGTTAAAATCACCGGTCAGTGTTGAGCGGTTAGATGCCCGGCAAATCCGACTGTCGGCGCAACCGTCGTATTTCGACGCCATCGAAAACCTCAAAGGCGTTCAGTTGCTGACGTCCAGTCTGGGTTTTAAAGTTTACAACACGCGGGGCTTTGCCAACCCGACCAACGTACGGTTTGTGCAGTTGGCAGACGGCATGGACAACCAGGCTCCGCACATCGGTGCACCCATTGCCAGTGCGCTGGCTCCGTCGGACTTAGACATTGAGCGGGTGGAGGTTGTGCCCGGAGCGGCTTCGGCCCTGTACGGACTAAACGCACTGAACGGTCTGGCGCAACTCATCACCAAAGACCCGTTTACCACGCCGGGACTGAGCATCAGCCAGAAAACGGGCCTGTCCCGGCCGGGTATCAACCACCCGAACGACCCGCTTATCTCGACGAAGGTGTACAGCGAAACCAATCTGCGCTACGCCCGGACCATCGGCTCCCGAGTGGCGTTTAAGGTAAATCTAACCTACCAGCACGGCTATGACTGGATTGCCCGCGACGCCACTGACCTGAACCCGGACGCCAATGTATCGCTGGGATTAATCGGGGCCGATAATCCCGCTCAGGACCCAGTCAACTCATACGGCAATGAACCGGCCAATCGGCGGGCACTCACGCTGGGCGGCAGGCGCTACGTAGTGGCCCGGACGGGTTATTTCGAGAACGAAATCGCCGATCTGCAACTCAGCAACCTGCGGGGCGACGCGGCTATCTTCTGGCGCATCCGACCCACGATGACCGTGTCCTACCGTTACAAGGCCGCTACCCTCTCCACCCTCTACCAGCGCACCAACCGCTTTCGGTTAGACGATTACCGACTCAATCAGCACGGCCTCACACTCGAATCGTCGTCGGCACAGATTCGGACATACTGCACGGGCGAAAACACGGGTGATTCGTACAACATCCGCTCAATGGCCGAAAACGTCGACCGTTCATTTAAATCTGACAATCAATGGTTTGCCGATTTCACGAATGGATTTACAGCCAGCACCGAAGCTGGGCAACCCGCAACCGATGCCCTGCGCACAGCCCGCGAAACCGCTGACCGGGGCAGGCCGCAGCCCGGTACGGTAGATTTCGACGCGCGGGTCGACAGGCTACGCGACATTAACAACTGGGACATTGGCGCGGCTCTGCGGGTGCGTTCGTGGCTCTACCACGCCGAAGGGCAGGTGGAGCCAACGCGGGTGCTGCTGGTGGGCTTCCGAGAAAAGACAGGTATCGACCTGCTGACCGGCCTCGATTATCGGCGGTACGTGGTCTTTCCCGACGGCAATTATTTTATTAATCCTGACCCCAATCAGGCAGGTAATAACTTAGTGTATGACAAAACGGGCGGGTTTGTCCAGGCGTCGCGGTCGTTTTGGGGCGAACGGCTGAAGATGAGCGGCTCGCTGCGGTTGGATAAAAATCGGTACTTCGACGCCCGACTGAATCCGCGCTTATCAGCGGTGTTTTCCCCAATGGACAATCATAATTTCCGCGCATCCTGGCAAACCGGCTACCGGTTTCCGTCGCTGTTCGAAGCTTTTTCCAATGTCAACTCGGGGGGCGTCAAGCGGGTGGGCGGTCTGCGCATCATGTCGCAGGGTATCTTCGAGAACTCGTATTTCCGCACCTCAATCGACCAGTTTCAAGCGGCCATCAACACAGACGTGAATGCGAACAAACTAACGACGGAGCAGGCTATCCAGAAGAATAAAACACTGCTCAGGCCAAACATCTATACGTATCTTAAACCCGAACGGGTGAACAGTGCTGAAGTGGGCTACAAAGGGTTGTTTTTTGCCAGGAAACTCTACGTAGACGCTGATTTTTATTATACTGTCTACCGAAATTTCATGACGCAGGTCGAAACCACTGTCGCGAAGGGAAACAAACCTGATTCACTGGCCTACTACTTCGCTGACCGCACGAAGCAGGACCGCTACCGTCTCTGGACAAACTCAAAAACGACCGTCTATAATTACGGAGCCAGTCTGGGCATCCGGTATTCGGCGGGCCGAAACTGGATGTTGTCGGGCAACGCGTCGATGGCCCGGCTCGCTCGCACCGACCGGGGCGATGGGTTAGAAGAAGCGTTCAACATGCCGGGATGGATCGCCAACGTCGGCCTTGCAAACCCGTCGGTCGGGCCAAACATCGGCTTTTCAATTCACTACAAACACCAGAGTTCGTTCCTGTGGCAATCGTCCCTGGCAACGGGCATCGTTCCGGCCATCAACACGTTCGATGCGCAGATCAGCTACACGCTACCCCGACCAAACCAAACCGTTGGACCGCTCTTGGTCAAAATTGGTGGCACAAACCTGCTCAACCGACCCTATACCACCTTCACCGCCGGTCCAGACGTGGGCGGCTTCTATTACGCTACCGTCGTGTTAACGGTATTAGAGTAAGCAAAAACGCAACAGCCCCGACCGATTGGCCAGGACTGTTGCGTTGATGAAGAAGCGTGAGGTTAGCTATTTCTTCGCGTACATCACCCGCCAGACTTTGCCTTTTACCGAGTCGGTGATGTAGAGTGAACCGTCCGGTCCCTGCGCCAATCCCACCGGACGGGCTTTGGCGTCGCCGGGACTAACGAGGTCTGGTTTGCCCGCGTTGGCGGTGTCGCCGGGTTTGGCCTCTTCGGCAACGCCCGCGAAGTTTTCGGCAAACACCTCATACTTACCCGATGGCCGACCGTCTTTTCCGAACGGAATGAACGCCACAAAATAACCGCCCTGCTTCAGTGGAGCGCGGTTCCACGAGCCGTGGAAGCACACGAACGCGCCGTTTTTGTAGCGACTTGGGAAAGCACTGCCAGTGTAAAACAACAAGTCGTTCGGTGCCCAGTGACCAGGGAAAGCCATAATAGGTTTTTCTTTCCCGGCGCAGCGGTCCTGTATCTTGCCATCACCGCCATATTCGGGGGCGAGTACTTTTTTACCCTGACTTTGGTCGTTGTAGCAATACGGCCAACCGAAATCCGCGCCTTCCTTCACCATCAGGAATTCTTCGTTGGGCAGTTCAGCACTTTGCTCATTGGTGTACAAATCGGGGTAGAGCGTCGCCAGCATGTCGCGGCCATGTTGCAGGGCGTAGAGTGTGTTGTTGGCCGTGTTCCAGTCGAGGGCCACGGCGTTGCGAATACCGGTGGCGTAGCGTTTGCCATCCGATTGCTTCTGATTTGGCTTGTTGGCATCGAACACCCAGATGCCACCGTAGTTTTCCAGAATCGGGCACGGGTCCTGCCCCTTCGATCCCTGCGTCCGGTCCTTTTCCTGACAGGCGTTGGAGGGTGCCCCGAAGTTGACGTATAGTTTACCGTCGGGCGAAACGGCTAATGACTTCGACGCGTGTTGCCGCTGGAGTTGCACACCCGTCAGGATGGTTTCGGGCTGAGTCGTTTCCATCACCTTGCCATTGGTGAGTTTGTAGCGAAAAACCGCCGTGTCAGCCGATGCGTAGAGGTAGCCGTTGTAGATGCCCGCGCCCGTGCCGGGGTACGTCCCGAACGCAACGGTCTGGTCGGCACGACCGTCGCCGTCGGTATCGCTCAGTTGCACAATGCCTTTCCCGTCTTTGAGCCGGTCGAGTTTCACGAACACGGTGCCGGTCGTGGGGTCAACAGCCGCGTGGCGGGCTTTGCCAAGATTATCGGCGAAGACCAGCGCGTTGAAGCCTTTAGCCAACGATATGCCGCCGTTGTCGGGGTCCGGGGCGATGGCAGCGACAGGCCGGGGCGCAGGGCGTTTGGCCGGTTTTTTTGGCGTACCGGTATCAGCCAGAGCTGAGCCGCCGACGAACAGGGCCGCAATAAGCAGAATGAGTGTTTTCATGGAATTTGTTTGTTAAAATGACGTAGAGTAAACGCAACGTTCCCGGCGAAAGTTTTTAGCTGTGAACCGGAATTCAGTGGGTTCGGCGGCTTTTAACAGTACAAGTATTCGCATTCCTGCTTTGCCCTTCGTATGACTCGATTTACACTGTTAACCCGTTGCCAGGCCGGAATGCTGATGCTAAGCTGGGTGCTTTCGGCTCCACTTTTCGCCCAGTCCGATCTGCCGGTTCTCCCGCTCTCGCAGCTAAACCGTCCTGCCACCTGGCAGTTGGTTGGCACCGTTGCTCCTAAATCCGATGGAACGCTGAAAACCGCAACGATGGACCGCACGT
This sequence comes from Spirosoma sp., assembly GCA_043737755.1. Taxonomy (GTDB): domain Bacteria; phylum Bacteroidota; class Bacteroidia; order Cytophagales; family Spirosomataceae; genus Spirosoma. The sequence continues at coordinate 1,012 of JAYTAC010000744.1, read as the reverse complement.
CAGGCACCGCCGTTTTGGTCGGGTCGCGCGACCCGCTGACGTTGGCTACGCCTACCGACGATTTTCGGATGCGCTTTGAGATGATGACGACACCGGGGGCCGATGCGTCGCTGACGCTGCCCACCGGCCAGACGTTGTCGTTCAGCCAAACCCGCGAATTTTCCCGGTTGATGAAGACCCCCGGTCTGTGGCAGATGGTCGAACTGTGGTACAAAACCGGCAAGGCTGACCAACCCGCCACGCTCGAGAAACTCGTGCTCAATGGCGTAACCGTGCGTGAAGGGCAAGTGCTGACGGGCAAAGCGTCCGGCCCGGTGACCGTCATGGCGTCCGGCGGCACGATGGCCATTCGGAATGTGGGCTACCGGGTGCTGTCGGCCCGGAACGTGGCCCAATGGAGCGGACCGCTTAGCTACACGATTTACGAAGGCGAAAACGGGAAGCGAGACGACCTGTCGGGTAAGAAAGTCCTCAAACGGGACACAACAGCATCAATCAACTATGAGGTGGCCTACGGTCAGCCGCGCCGATATTCCATCCTGTTTTCCGGCAAATTGAATACGCTGCAAGCGGGCGACTATCAATTCGACTTGCATCAGGGCGGCATTGCCGGGCTATGGATCGATGGCAAAGAAATCATTCCGGCTGCGTACCACGACATCGGTCAGCCGGAGATACGAATGGTAAACCTCGCTGCCGGGCCACACGACGTGGTGGTGTTTTTCACGCGTTCGTGGGCACGGCCGGGGCTGGGGTTGTTTGTTTCGCAGGCCAATACGCGTCCGCAGCCGCTCCACGCGCTGGCGTCGCTGCCCGATCCCGATCCCGTCGGACTTGTCAGCGTACTGCCGGAAACGAAATCTGAACTGATCCGCTCGTTCGTGCAGATACCGGGCGAAAAAACGAAGCGAACGCACAGCCTGTCGGTTGGTTCGCCGGGCGGCTACCATTACACGCTCGACCTCAACCAAATGGCCCTCCTGCAAGCCTGGAAAGGTGATTTTGCCAACGT
>JAYTAC010000743.1:0-2702 GCA_043737755.1 Spirosoma sp. | reverse complement strand
CCAAGAAAGAGTCGGGCATGATGCCCCGGTAGGTTTCCTGCCACGAGCGGGCGTGGAGTGCCGCGATCCGGGCGGCATCCGCAGCGGTGGCGGGGCGGTAGGTGATGGGGTTGACTGCTGACTGGTTCATTGAAATTAAACGTTCACCGGCTTTCCCACCGTCTGCTGACCCTCACCCGCTACCGTCATCACCCGACCCAGCACCGTGAGCGTGATGGGCGAGGTTGAGAAATTCCGTACCGTCACGTCCTGCTGCGTCGTCGTAACCTGCACCAGTACTCCCCGGAAACGTACCTTAAAAGCTAATGACCGCCACTCAGCCGGACAGGATGGGTTAAACGACAGTTCGCCCGCGTGACTGACGCGCATTCCGCCAAAGCCTTTCACCACGGCTAACCACGTACCGGCCATGCTCGTGATGTGGCAGCCGTCTTCGGTGTCGTTGTTATAATCGTCCAAATCGAGCCGGGCCGTACGCAGATACAGTTCGTAGGCCTTGTCGACCCGTCCGAGTTTGGCCGCCTGAATGGCATGAACGCAGGGCGACAGCGACGATTCATGCACTGTCATCGGCTCGTAGAAATCGAAGTTGCGCCGGAGCGTGTCCATGTCGAACTCATCCTCGAAAAAGTACAGCCCCTGCAACACGTCGGCCTGTTTAATAAAGCACGACCGCAGAATCCGGTCCCACGACCAGTGCTGATTGATGGGCCGCTGCCCGGTCGGAACGTCCGACGCGGGCATCAAATCTTTGTCCAAAAAGCCTTCCTGCTGGAGAAAAACGCCCCGCTCCTCGTCCTGCGGCAAGTACATCTTCGCCACGATCTGCCGGGCGGTGGCTAATTCTTTTTCTTCGCGGAAGTGAATCCGGTCGCACAGATCAGCGTATTTTTCCGCGTCTGACGCCTTCACTTTCCCAACAGCTTCGATGGTATAGCGCAAGGTCCAGGCGGCAATGTAATTGGTGTACCAGTTGTTGTTGACGTTGTTTTCGTACTCATTCGGCCCCGTCACGCCCAGCATCACGTACTGCCCTTTTGCCGCCGACCAGTTGACGCGCTGACTCCAGAACCGGCAGATGGCGATGAGCACCTCCAGCCCGTAGTCGGCCAAATACGGCTCGTCGCCGGTGTAACGGACGTAGTCGTAGATGGCGTAGGCGATGGCTCCGTTGCGGTGGATTTCTTCAAACGTGATTTCCCACTCGTTGTGGCACTCTTCGCCGTTCATGGTCACCATGGGGTAGAGCGCGGCCCCGGCCCGGAAGCCGAGTTTCCGGGCATTTTCGATGGCTTTTCCTAAGTGCTTATGTCGGTAGATGAGCAGGTTACGGGCCACTTTCTGATCGGCGGTGGCGAGGTAGAACGGCAGGCAGTACGCTTCGGTATCCCAATAGGTGCTGCCGCCGTATTTCTCGCCCGTAAAGCCTTTCGGCCCGATGTTGAGCCGCTCGTCTTCGCCGGTATAGGTCTGATTAAGCTGGAAAATGTTGAACCGGATACCCTGCTGGGCCGCCACGGTACGACCGTCCGAATCCCCGTCGATAACGATATCGTTGGTTTTCCACTTGTCGGCCCACGCCTGCTTCTGCTCGAACAGCATTTGCTCAAAACCTTTCTGCGTGACGTGCTGAAGGGAACGGCGGGCTTCGTTCATTAACACGTCGCTGTCATAGTTGAGCGACGACAGATTCACAGCGTACTTGAAAACAACCGTTTCCTGCCCCTGCCGACAATCAAGGGTGATGCGGTTGGAGACGTATTTTTCGCGCTCGATTGGCTGCAACTGCCCGGCGGCCCGGTGGTAATCGACTTTCACGCCGTCCTGCTCGATTTCGACGCCCATACCCGTCGCAACGTGGAAGCCGGTTTTGCGGGTGCGCAGTTCGATGTACGCTTCGCCGTAGCCGGTTTCTTTGCCTGCTTCGTCCCAGAATGTTTCGTCGTAGTTGGCGTCGCGGTTGCGGATGGCCCCGTCGATGTAGGGCGTGACGATAATTTGGGCGTCGAAATTCAGTAGCGTGATGCTGTAGCGGATGGCACCGGCCTCGTCGTCGACAATGGAGCAGAACCGTTTGGCGTTGACCCGTAATTCCCTGCCACTTTTGAGCGTGGCGACGAATGAGCGTTCGAGGTAGCCCTCCTGCATGTTCAGCACCCGCCGGAAATCGCGCACGGTGCAGGTGTTGAGATCGAGCGATTCGGAGTCGATATCCACGTCGATACCGATCCAGTTGGCTGCGTTGAGCACTTTGGCGAAGTACTCGGGATAGCCGTTTTTCCACCAGCCGACGCGGGTTTTGTCGGGGTAATAGACGCCCGCTACGTAGTTACCGGGGAGCGTTTTGCCGGTGAATGTCTCTTCAAACGAGCCGCGCCCCCCGTGTCGGCCATTACCGAGCGACATCACGCTTTCGGTTACTTCGTTGTAGTCGCGGTGAAAGTCGGTTTCGACAATACACCACGGATCGTGCTGCAAATAGTGTTTCATGAACTGGATCGTGATCGTGGCGCGAAATTAAACCCAACAACGGGTAATCCGCGTATCCCTCCGTCCGCCCCTACACAGTCGACATAGCCGTCACCGACGGGTCGGTGACCGCTGAAACACGCTCCAACCAGCGTTCGCCCTGCGCGTAGTTGGCCTCCTGTGCATCGGACATGGCCTGCCGGTAGTTGAGTAGCACGCCCCACACGTCCATC
>JAYTAC010000742.1:0-6645 GCA_043737755.1 Spirosoma sp. | reverse complement strand
GTAAAAATACCGTCGTAGAGCGGGGGCGCGTTGGTCGAGGTTGGAATCAGGCCAAGGTTAGCCGTTACCGCCGTCAGGATAATCACCGTGAGCGACGTACCGAGTTGACGAAAAACGGGAAAGCGGGTCAGCCAGTCGGCGACGAGGATATTGCCCATCAGCACCGCTAAAATGGCCAAAGGGTCCTGAACGAGGGACATACGAGGAGGGTTAAAGAACGAAATATACAACCAAAACGGGCTTGCCCGGTAATCAAACCCATTGACGCCCGTGGCTGCTTGCGGGTCGACAGAAAGCCCCGGTGGGTGTATATTGCGTAAATTTGACGAACAACCCTATACAGCTATGAGAACAGATGTAATTACCATAGACCCTGAAACGTCGGGCGGTGTACCGCTCTTTGCCGGTAGCCGTGTACCCTTGGCCAATCTGTTCGACTACCTCAATAGCGGCACCAAAACGTTGCAGGACTTCTGCGACGACTACCCAACGGTTGACCCTCAACAACTACGGGAGTTTTTGCTATTAGCCAAACGGACGTTTTCCAACCCCGAAACGGTTCGGCAGTTAGACGTATGAGACTACGATCAACAAGAATTTGAAATCGCTCACGATCTCTCCAGATTTACGACCTCATTTATTATACCCACTGATCACATGGATTTTTTGTTAGAACCAGAAGCACTCGCAAAAAAATTAATTCGCTTTGACTCTGACGAGCGAAAATACATCACCTACGTTACCTCCGGTCAAAAAGTTAGTTACACAAACCCAGAAGAAAAGGTCCGGGCTGAAACTTACGTGCAACTGATTCTCACTTACGGTTATAGCCCTCATCGGGTTGATGTTGAGGTGCCGGTGCCTGCACGGCTTGCTTCCATTCGGGCGGATATTGTGGTCTACACTGATGCGCAAAAACTCTCACCTTTTATCGTGGTGGAGTGCAAGAAGAAAGCCGTGACCGAAGCCGAGTTTGTGCAGGCTATCGAGCAGGGGGTTTGGTTACACCAATTCGTTGCGGGCAGAGTATCTGTGGGTCACGTCGGGCTTGAAATCGCGATACTATGATGTGAAGAACTTTCCGCCCAATGAGCGGATAAACAATATCATCGCTGCCATTCCTCGCTTTGGGCAGAGCAAACTCAGCAAAGCCAAGTTTTACAAAGGAGCTAAAGATGAAGAGGGCCGACCGGCATTTGAACTCGGAATCATTCCGCAGGACGAACTTACTAAGGTCTTTGCTCAGGCGCACCAGGCTCTTTGGGCAGGTGGTAAACGCAACCCGTCCGAAGCCTTCGATGAATTAGATAAGCTACTGTTTTGCAAACTATGGGACGAAAAACGTATTCGGCGTACAGGCGATCCGTATGATTTTCAGGAGTTTACTGGAGAAGACCCCAGCTTTTTGCTTAAGCGAGTACAGGCCATTTATGAGGAAGGTCGCCAGAAAGATCCTGAAGTGTTTCGAGAACTGATTCGACTGTCGGCTTCTGAACTCAAAACCATTGTCGGGTATCTGTCCCCGCTCAACATTGGAGCTACTGATCTTGACAGTAAGGGTAGGGCCTTTGAGAAATTCCTTGGCGCATTCTTTAAGGGTGATTTCGGCCAATACTTCACCCCTCGTGAGGTAAGTACTTAGACAGAATTGATTATGCAATGTCTCTGGGCGAACTTAATGGTATGCGTCAGACCAAAACCGGTTAACAACTTGACGACAGCGGTCCTCAATGACTCGTAACTGGTGTAAGCTACAGCTTCTAACCACTCATATTTCATCTTTCGCCAAAGCGTCTCAATCTTATTCAAATGTGGACTGTAAGCGGGTAGAAAGAATACGTACAAACCCTGAGCTTGCCAACCCGCCAGAGCGGCCTTGAACACTGTAGACCGATGAATCGGGGCATTATCCAGCACCAGCACCGTAGGGCGCATGAGGCTAATTGACCAGCCATTAATCGAATTAATAACAAATTGACTGTCAATGCTTTTCTCAGTGAAAAAGTGCACCAGCCCCCCCGACTCACTTAACCAGGCCAGTACATTCAGCCGGAGACTGTAGCGGCTGGGTCGTTCGATAATCTGCCCCGGCGGTTGCCAGCCATAGGGCACTACGGGTAGTAGACTAAAGCCGGATTCATCGCCGTAGAACAGATCAATATGGCCCGCCCGTTGTAAAGTCTGCAAGTCGGTTAAGGTCTCAAGTTTATCTTCATAATTAACTGGCCTGAAGAGTTTTATGCCCCGCCTGATGCGTTTCCATCGCCAGCCACACTTTTTAAAAAACGGCTGAGGGTTTTTTGGCTGAAGTCCCGGTTGAGTTCGATTCGCAACGTTTGACGGGCCAGTTTGAGTTGTTGGCTATGCTGCTCAACGTGCTGAGTAACCATAGCTTTGTCACAAGTGGTCAGGATGGGTCTTCGGCCTTGTCCGGGTCTATTGTAAAGACCGCGTAAACCCTGTTCTTCCCAGGCATCAAGCCAGTTGTAGATGGTCAGTCGGCTAACTTGAAAATGATTCTTGAGCCATTTGACGGGTTGCTGCTGATGGCTTAGGAGGATACATAAGCAACGATTACGAAACTGAATCGGATCGCCGAAGCGACTGAAGGCCGTGATTGTGGCCATCTTGTAAGGTGGTGACTTCATCAGGGGTCAAGTTGGCAAATCGAGGGCGCATATACCAAAGGTACCACATTTGCTAAATAAATCTGTCTGAGTACTTACAACAAAAAAAGCCCCTGATCAGGGGCTTAATAATGTTTTTAGGGGTAATGCCTACACGTGTTCAGTAGGCTTCAATTTCTCCCCAAACACTTTCTTGAACTTGTCTAATTTGGGCGCAATCACAAAGGCGCAGTAGCCCTGATTTGGGTTGTTGGCGAAATAACTCTGGTGATACGCTTCGGCGGGATAGAACGTTTCGGCCGCGCTGATTTCGGTCACGATAGGACTGTTGTAAGCCCCGGCTTTGTCGAGTTCGGTTTTGGCGGTTTCGGCCAGCCGCTTCTGCTCGTCGTTGTGGTAGTAAATCACCGAGCGATACTGCGTACCCACGTCGGCACCCTGCCGGTTGAGCGTAGTGGGGTCGTGGCTGCGGAAGAATGCTTCGAGTAATTCCTGATACGTTATTTTCTGTGGGTCGTAGGTCACCTCCACGCACTCGGCGTGGCCGGTCGTGCCGGAGCATACCTCGTTGTAGGTTGGGTTCGGTTTCTGCCCGCCTTCGTAGCCCGATACGGCATCAAAAACGCCGTCGAGCGATTCATACAGTGCTTCCGTACACCAGAAACAGCCGGTGCCAAAGGTCGCTTTTTCAAGATTCCCGGATTGATTCGTTGTCATAATCAGTGGTTTGTGATGATTAACCGGCCGCGTCTTTGCAAAAAGCCCAAAGGCTGACAGTACCGAAAAGACCTGTTGGCGAAGGAGAGACGCAACCATTGGGTTGGTTTGTGGTTGTTAGCTACAGCAAGAACAGATCAAAATAACGTAAAGTTTACGCCCCATCCTGTGAAGAATTTCGACATCAACCGTTTCCGCTACGATGGCGACAAACCCCTCAAGATCGAGAAGGCACCCACCAAAGTCGATGATCTCTACGAAGACGACGCGCACTACGAAACCCTGCTGCGCGAACAGGCCGAAGAAATCGACAAGTGGCAGGAACGCCTGTTTTCTCATAATCGCTACGGATTTCTGATCGTGTTTCAGGCGTTGGATGCGGCTGGTAAAGACGGCACCATTCAGCACGTTTTCACCGGCACCAACCCAACTGGGGTGCGGGTATACTCATTCAAGCGGCCATCGGAACAGGAACTGGAGCACGATTTTTTGTGGCGAAGCTGGCGCGAACTGCCTGAGCGGGGCACCATCGGTATTTTCAACCGGTCGTATTACGAAGAAGTGCTGGTAACCAAAGTGCATCCCGACATTCTGATGCAGAACCAGCGACTGCCCGAAAAAATAACCGACGACCTCGACAAGCTTTTCAAGCATCGTTACGAAGCCATCTGCGATATGGAGAAATTCCTGTACCGCAACGGCTTCCCAACGATCAAGTTTTATCTGCACGTTTCCAAAGAAGAACAGGCCGACCGGCTCATCGCCCGCATCGAAGACCCCGACAAGAACTGGAAATTTGACGAAGGCGACGTGACCGAACGCGGTTTTTGGGACAAGTATCAGGACGCGTATGAGGAAGCCATCAACGAAACGGCTACGGATAAATCGCCCTGGTACGTGATCCCGGCCGACGACAAAAAGAATATGCGCCTGCTCGTGGGCCGCGTCGTAATCGACGAGCTCAGAAAACTACCCGTCGCCGACCCAAAACCGGACGATGAACGGTTCAAAAAGCTGCAAAAACTGATTCCGGTCATTCAGGGGCAGTAAACGTACCGGCTGCTTTAGCTGTCGGGTAGAAAATAAATTTGATCATGGTGGCTGAGTAAGAATAATCCGAATGTTTGATTCGGCGGCTGAAGCCGCAGTGCCGGTGATGCCGGTACGCCGGGGCGGGCAGTCAGACCACGCCCGTACACGATGAAACTCGACACCAACCAATTCCGGCATACCGGCACAAAGCCGTTCGTCATGGCCGATGCGTCCACGCTGATCGAGCCGTTTTACGCCAATGAAGCCGACCGCGCCCGCCAACTCGATGCCCTCACCGACCGCATGGATCAGGCGCAGAACCGGATGCATGCCGATGGTCGCTATGGGTTGCTCGTGCTGTTTCAGGCGATGGACGCGGGTGGCAAAGACAGCAGTATCCGGCACGTGTTCAAAGGCGTCAATCCGTCGCGGTTTACGGTGGCCGCTTTCAAAAAGCCTGATAAAGCCGACTTGAAACACGATTTTCTGTGGCGGTTCTGGCAGGAGTTGCCCGAACGGGGTTATATCGGCGTTTTTAACCGGACGTATTACGAGGAAGTGCTGGCAATGCGCGTTCACCCCAAGCGATTGCAGGAGCAGTATATCCCCGAAAATCTGCTGCCGAAAGACGGTAAAACGCTTTGGAAACAGCGGTTCGGCGACATTGGCCACGTTGAAGACTACTTGTTCCGTGATGGTTTTTCGGTCGTGAAAATTTACTCGCACGTTGCGAAGGAAGAGCAGGGAAAGCGGCTCGTCGCCCGATTGAACGACCCGGAAAAGCAGTGGAAATTTTCGGAAAATGATCTGGAAGAGCGGGAGTTCTGGCCCGATTATGTGCGGGCTTACGAAGACACCATCAACGCTACGGCTACCCGGCAAAACCCGTGGTACGTGATCCCAAGTGACGACCGCCCCAATCAGCAGCTTATCATCGCCCACATCCTGACCGGGATTTTGGAGTCATTGCCGACGGCATTTCCAGAGACGGACGGGAAAGAAGCGCAGAAACTGATACGGGCAATCGAGAAGCAGGATGAATAAAATAGCTTGACAGCAAGTGTTTAAGTCTGATCAAAAACTACGCACTGACGGTTGATATTTCCTCAAGCAAATTCTGAAAAACTAATATATTATTAAACTATATCTATAATTTTTTGCCTAAGTACTTAAGCAGAATTAACGCTCACATTATTTAGCGTGTTCTTGATAATAAGTTTTTTGAAGTTGATAACGTATGTTGAGCCGTATCCCTTGAAAATGGAGAGAATGGCTTTCTTCAACGTTGACCAGCTTTTGTAGTGAGTTTTGTTAAGCCATTTGTACTTACAAAACCGCCATAAAATCTCAATCGGATTTAGATGAGGGCTGTAGGTGGGTAAGTAGAATAAATACGTTTCCTCAGCTTCCCATCTCTCTATTTCATCTTTAACTACCTTTGCGTGATGAATGGGGCCGTTATCCAGGACAATTACGCGCGGTTTTTGATGAGGTATTTTGGAAAAACTATCCAATGAATTTTTTACAAAATCACCATCAAGTGATTGCTCACTGTGGTACACGGTTAGTTGACCAGATAAACTCATCAATCCTAAAACATTTAAACGTTTTCGGCCTTTCCGGGCAAAAACACGATGTGTTTGTTTCTTTTTTTGCCAGGCATAAGGCACGTAAGGTTGGAGAGTGAAGCCAGATTCGTCGCCAAAATATAGTTCTATATAACCTAACAACCAAAGAGTTAGCAACATCTTCCACCGTTCGTACTTGTCGGTATAGTCAACTTTGTTTTGCGCTGGATGCGTACAGCGTCGGATGCGTCGCCATGAATAATAATTTTTTTTAAAAATCGCTTGACCGTCTCTGAACTCATGGGCATTTCAAGCGATTTAATTAACTCGGCCTGAATACCCTTCACATTCTGGCGATGTATTTCAACGGCTTTATCTAAGGTTTCAACGTGTACCGAATTAGTTATGATTAGGATAGATCTACGGCCTTGACCTTTTTTACGGTCCAGGCTGTCGAACTTGTAATGTTCCCAGGCGATTAACCATTTTCCAACGGTGATATGACTAACCTTCAAGTGGTCAGCGATTTGCTTTATACTCACTCCGGCATGATTTAGTAGAATAGCCCGGCTTCTTTCTCTATGCTCGGGCTTTTGGTGGTACTTTGAGTCCCTCAGGAGTGTACCCTGTTCAGATTCACTCAGATCAATGTGCTTTTGTTTCCGGCTCATTTGTCTAAGATACAATATATAATCTAATTT
>JAYTAC010000741.1:0-15634 GCA_043737755.1 Spirosoma sp. | reverse complement strand
CTACCTGCGGCTGATTCGACACGTCGACGGCGTGGCCCGTGGCTTTACGTCCGGTTCGGCGAATTTCGCTGGCGATCTGTTCGGCCTGCCCGCCGTTGAGGTCGAGAATGTGAACGTGGGCACCCGCTTTGGCGAAGGTTTGGGCAATGGCTAATCCAATGCCGCTGGCCCCGCCCGTGACAAGGGCCGTTTTGTTATGGAGTGAAAACATGTGTAGAGACGCAACATATTGCGTCTATCTTGATTCGGCAAAAAGACGCAAGATGTTGCGTCTCTACAAAGAAACGCCCCGCTTCCAGGGAATGAAATCGTCCTGTCCCAGCCCTTCGGCTTTGGTAATTTCTTCGCCCGATGCCAGCCGAATGACGTATTCCAGCAGGGCATCGGCGTTTTGGTCAATGGTTTGCTCTCCGTCGATGATGGGGCCGCTGTCGAAGTCGATGACGTCGGGCATCCGGTTTTTGAGGACGGTGTTGGTCGAAATTTTCACCACCGGGCAAACGGGGTTGCCGGTGGGTGTGCCCAGACCCGTCGTAAACAGAATCACATTGGTGCCCGACCCGGCCATGCCCGTTGTCGCTTCCACGTCGTTGCCGGGGGTACAGAGCAGGCTCAGGCCGGGCGTGGTGGCGGGTTCGGCGTAATCAAGCACGTCGGACACGGGGGCCGTACCGCCTTTTTTGGCCGCCCCTGCCGACTTGATGGCATCGGTGATGAGACCGTCTTTGATGTTTCCCGGCGACGGATTCATGTCGAAACCCGACCCGGCGGCTTCGGCCTGCGCCGAGTAAGCCCCCATGAGGTCGATGAACTTTTGCGCCTTGGCAACGTCGGCGGTGCGGTTGATGAGTTCCTGCTCCACGCCGTTGAGTTCGGGAAACTCGGCCAGCACGGTTTTGCCGCCCAGGGCCACGACCAAATCCGACAACTGCCCGATGGCCGGGTTCGCTGAAATGCCCGAAAAGCCGTCCGAACCACCGCATTTCAGCCCGATGGTCAGGGCACTCAGCGGGGCCGGTTGGCGTTGCAGTTCATTGGCCCTGGCCAGCCCCAGGAACGTTTGCGTCACGGCCTGCGACATCAGCGCGTATTCCGTTCCGGCCTGCTGCTCGAACAGCAGTAGCGGCTTGTCGAAACGGGGGTTCTGGCGTTTGATTTCGGCCCCGATCATGTCGGCCTGCAAATGCTGACACCCCAGACTGAGCACCGTGGCACCCGCCACGTTGGGGTTATTGATGAATCCGGCCAGCAGCGAACACAGATACGCCGAGTCCTGCCGGGTACCGCCACAGCCCATTTCGTGAGTCAGAAACTTGATACCGTCGATGTTTTTGAACGGCCTCGGCGCGGGTTGGGGGGCAAGGGTACGATTTTGGACAGGGTCGACAAAAACCTGCATTTTCTTGGCGACCTCCATATCGCCCGCCCGGTATAAACTCACTAATTCGTGTACCTGCTGGCGGTAGGTTTCGGGCTGGGCGTAGCCGAGTTCGCGCTCAAAAGCATCTTTTAAAATCAGCACATTGCGGTTTTCGCAGAACACTAATGGCACCACGAGCCAGTAATTGCGCGTCCCCACGCTGCCGTCGGCGCGGTGATAGCCCATAAAGGTGCGGCCCTGCCAGCGCGACACGTCGGGCGGTTGCCAGGCGAAGGGCTGTTTTTTGTCGAGACCGTAGCGGTCGGCGTCGTGTTTGAGGTTGAACGTGGTAATGGGTTCTCCCCGGCGGATGGGCTGCGTTGCTTTGCCCACCAGCACCCCATACATGCGGATGGGGTCGCCGGGGCTGCGGTCTTCGGTCACGAATTTATGCTTGGCTCCCACCGCACAGGGCAACTCATACACGACATCATCGAACTCAATTCGTTCGCCGGCCGACAGGTTGCGCAGGGCAACGATGACATTATCGGCGGGGTGAACTTTCAGCACACGGGCGGGCATCGGAGGAGATCATTTTCCAAATAAAGAGACGCATCCCCCAGAATATACCAGCCGTGGCCAAAAACTTTGGTCGGCACAGTTGCGAATCTGACCGGCAATGCCAAGTTTTGACAACCCGACCTCCTCCCGCAACCATGACCGAACCGCTACCCAACGCTGCTCATACCCCGCTGTTCGGCTCGTTCCGGTCGGGCGGGGCCAAACCCGGCACCAGTCAGCCACCCGGTCGGTTGATGTCGATGGATGCCTACCGGGGGTTCGTGATGATTCTGATGGCGGCCGAGCTGCTTCAGTTTCAGCGGCTGCACGAGGCTTTCCCAAACAGTGTTCTCCGGGGATTTCTGGCTTATCACCAAAGCCATGTCGAGTGGGCGGGCTGCTCGCTCCACGACCTGATTCAACCGTCGTTTTCGTTCCTCGTGGGCGTGGCCCTGCCCTACTCCATCGCCAGCCGGGTGGCCCAGGGGCAATCGATCAACACGCAGTTCGGTCATGCCCTCCGGCGGTCGCTGATTCTGGTTCTGCTCGGTATTTTCCTGCGGTCCATCCACGCCACTCAAACTTATTTCACGTTCGAGGACACGCTGTCGCAGATCGGGCTGGGCTACCCGTTTCTGTTTCTGATCGGCAGCAGCCAACGTCCCCGAACTACATGGATCGCACTGGGCGGGATTCTGATTGGCTACTGGTTAGCGTTCGTGCTCTATCCGGTCAACCCCGCGTTCAACTACGGGGCGGTAGCGCGGTCCCGCTCCGGCGTACCGGCCGGTGCGGTTTCTGGCGATTGGCCGGAGCACTACACCGGGCTGATGGCGCATTTCAATAAAAACAGCAACCTCGCCTGGGCGTTCGATACGTGGTTCCTGAACCTGTTTCCGCGTGAAACGCCATTTGCATTCAACGACGGTGGCTATGCGACGCTGAGTTTTATTCCTACCCTCGGCACCATGCTGCTGGGTTTAGTGGCGGGCCGCGTGCTGCGGGCGGGCCAGGACCACGGCGGACCGGCCGGGCCGATCCCCCACCGCGACGTGCTGAGCCGGTTTCTGGCGTATGGGGCGGCTGGCATCGCGCTGGGCCTGTTGCTGCATGGGCTGGGTATTTGTCCCATCGTCAAGCGCATCTGGACGCCCGCCTGGGTGCTGTTCAGCGGGGGGCTGTGCTTCTGGCTGCTGACGCTTTTTTATTACCTGATCGACGTTTCGGGCTACAAACGGTGGGCGTTCCCATTGGTAGTGGTAGGCATGAACTCCATTGCCATCTACTGCCTCGTTCACCTCATCGACCAGTTCATCATCCGGTCGTTTTATACCCACTTTGGCCACGGTCCGTTTCGCGTGTTTGGCCCGGCCTTCGAGCCGCTGCTGATCGGTATCGCTACGCTGACCGTCTTTTACGGCATTCTCTGGTGGATGTACCGCCGGAAACTTTTCATTCGTATTTAACCGGCTCCCCATGCCAACTGCCAACCTCATCAACCTCTTCGACCGGACGATTTCGTACGGTACGCTCACCATCGAAAACGGCTGCATCGACCGTATCGAACACCTTGGCCCGGAGCGGCCCGGAGAACCGTACATCCTGCCGGGCTTTGTCGATGCCCACGTTCACGTCGAGAGTTCGCTGCTGACACCCCCGCAGTTTGCGCGGTTGGCAGTTGTTCACGGCACTGTCGCAACCGTGTCCGACCCGCACGAGATTGGCAACGTGCTGGGCGTGGCGGGTGTCGACTACATGATTCAGGAGGGCAAACGGGTACCCTTCAAATTCATGTTCGGTGCCCCTTCCTGCGTTCCCGCCACCACGTTCGAGACGGCCGGAGCCACTATCGACATGACGGGGGTGCGCGATTTGCTGGCCCGTCCCGACGTGGGCTACTTAGCCGAAATGATGAACTACCCCGGCGTACTCAACCACGACCCGGACCTGATGGCCAAAATAGACTTGGCAAAAGCGGCTGGCAAACCCGTCGACGGTCACGCACCCGGCCTGACTGGTTCCGACGCCCGGCACTACATCGACGCGGGCATCAGCACCGACCACGAATGTTTCACCTACGAAGAGGGATTTGACAAAGCCCGTTGCGGCATGAACATTCTGATTCGCGAAGGCAGCGCGGCCCGCAACTTCGACGCGCTGATTCCGCTGCTGGCCGATTTTCCCGACCAGGTTATGTTCTGCTCCGACGACAAACACCCCGACACGCTCGTACAGAGCCACATTAATCAGTTGGTGGTGCGGGCATTGACAGCGGGTCACTCGCTCTGGAACGTGCTGCGGGCCGCCTGCCTGAACCCGGTCCTGCACTACAACATGCCGGTGGGTTTGCTGCGCGAAGGTGACCCTGCCGACTACATAGTCATTGATGATCTGACCAATTTCCGGGTGCAGCAAACGGTCATCGACGGGCAAACCGTGGCCGAAAACGGTACGTCGCTGATTTCCGATCTGCGCAGTGAGCACGTTAACCAGTTCAATTGCTCAGTGAAAGAGGTAGGAGAGTTTGGGGTGACTGCGGGGCCGGGGCGGTCCGGCGATCCGGTGGGGTTAATCCGGGTCATCGAAGCACTCGACGGGCAGCTTATCACCAACGAACTTCACCTCGAACCCCGCCTTGAAAATGGGCAGATCACAGCCGACCCTGACCGCGACATCCTCAAGTTAGTGGTCGTCAACCGCTACCACGACGCGCCACCGGCCGTTGCGTTCATTAAAAACTTCGGACTCAAGCACGGAGCCATCGCGTCGTCGGTGGGGCACGATTCGCACAACATCACCGCCGTTGGCTGCGACGACGAAAGCATTTGCCGGGCGATTAACTTGGTGATCGAAGCGCGGGGGGGACTGTCGGCAGTGGCCGGGACTGCTCCGCACCAGCACGACGCAGAAGTGATGAGCCGACGCGAATTTCTCCATATCACAACCACCCCCGAAACCCAGCTACTGCCCCTGCCCGTGGCCGGGCTGATGACCGACGCCGATGGATACGACGTGGCGGCTCAGTACATACTCCTCGATGAGTTCGCCAAACGGGAATTGGGCAGCACACTGTCGGCACCGTTCATGACCCTGTCGTTCATGGCCCTGTTGGTCATTCCTTCGCTTAAGCTCAGTAATATGGGCTTATTTGACGGAAAAGTATTCGATTTTACCTCGCTGCGAATAATGTCATAGTTCTACAAATAATTTTATTTGTCCACCTTTTTAAATTCAATTAAATATGGATATGTTTACACAGTTCAATACCCCATCTCAACTATCTCTCTTCTTCCGCTTATGGCCCGCTCCCGTACGCAAACCGGTCCCGACGACGAAACATTGTGGAACATGTTTCGCAGTGGCGACGAAACCGCTTTTGCCCGCCTGTATCAGAATTACGTGCAAACGCTGTACCACTACTGCGCTCACTTTGCCACCGACCGGGCACTGATCAAGGACTGCATCCACGACCTGTTCGTCGAACTCTGGAAACACCGCACAACCATCGGCCCAACCACGTCGGTGCGCTTCTACCTGATGGCGTCCATCAAGCGTAAACTCGTCCGGCACCTTACCGCCGAGCAGAAGTTTGTGAGTCAGGATGAGGTGTTGAATGGTCGGCGGGTTGGCGACACACTCCCCGGCTCGGACATCTCCCACGAGAACCGGCTTATCGCCCACGAAGAGGACGCATTTATGAACGATTGCCTGCATCAGGCCCTCGACAAACTCCCCCGCCGTCAGCGCGAAGCCGTTCATCTGCGCTATTTCCAAAACATGAGCAACGAAGAAATTTCGACGCTCATGCAGATCAATATTCAGTCCGTCTACAACCTGATCTTCGGGGCGATGAGCAATCTCAAGCGCCACGTCACCCCCGAAAGCGTATCCTTCTCCTGACTGTTCCTAAACCTGACCTGCGCCTGACACTCTGCAAATGAGTGTCAGGCGTTTTTTGTTTGATGTGGCCTTCAGGATACAACCTCACCAGACACTTTACAAACTCATTATCAGCAGCTTACAAAGTCCTTAATTCCCGAAAAATCGGACCCAAACGGCCCATTTTTTTGTTGACAGAGTATGCAGTTTCATACCGAATTCACGCCCGAGTCACCCCCCCGTCGCATTGGTCTTCAGAGCCGGATTGTGACCATCGGGTCGTGCTTTGCCGAGGTCATGGGGCAGCGGTTAGCCAACCATAAACTGACCGTGATGAATAATCCGTTCGGCATCATTTTCAACCCGGTGTCCATCACCAAACTCATAACGACAGCCCTGAATGGAACCGCTCCCGACAAAGACCTGTACGTGGAGCGTGACGGTATTTGGTTTCACCTCGATTTCCACTCGTCGCTCTACGCCCACACCCAGGCCGACCTGCATGAGAACCTTATGGATTGTCTGTTGCAAGTAGCCGGTGCCATCCGCAATGCTGATTTTCTGATGCTAACCCTTGGCTCAGCCGTGGTGTACCGGCACATAGAAACGGGCGAAGTGGTAGCCAACTGCCACAAAATGCCGGGTGCCCATTTTGAGAAATACCTTTACCCGTATGAGTACCTGCACGACGACCTGAAGCGGCTGATGAAAACGCTGCACAAGGCCAATCCGAAACTAACCGTGCTGCTGACCGTCAGCCCCGTGCGCCACACCCGCGACACGCTGCCGCTCAACTCGGTGAGCAAGTCAACGCTGCGGGTGGCGGCCCACGAACTGACCGTCTGGAACGATTGGGTGCATTATTTTCCGGCCTACGAACTGATGATCGACGACCTGCGCGATTACCGGTTTTACGAAGCTGATTTGATTCACCCCAACGCCCAGGCCCACGACTATATTTTTGGGAAGTTTGCCGACAGCGCGTTCGATGCCGACCTTTGCGGTTTCGTTGCCAAGTGGACGCAGGTGCGCAAATCGCTGGCCCACCGCCCACTTTACGGCGAGAATACTCCCGCCCATCAACAGTTCCTGCATAAACTACTGGCACGGTTGGAAACGCTCTCGAAGCGCGTGAACGTGTCGCCGGAACTGGCCGACGTGCGGGGTCGTTTAAACTTGGGGAGTATGGAAGAACAGGAGCGGTCCGCCGATGCGGAAGCAGTCTGATGCACTTTCTTCCGCAACGGCGGACCGTTCCCGATCTTTCCTCTCCTCCTTTCTCCCCTTAAAATTATGTCTGACTACCAGCTAAGTAAAGAAGCCGTTTTGCGGGCGTTGAGCACCGTCGAAGAGCCGGATTTGAAGCGCGATCTCGTCTCACTCAATATGATAAAAGACATCGTGTTGGGCATTGGCTCGGTGCGCTTCACGGTTGTGCTCACCACCCCCGCCTGCCCGCTCAAAGAAGTGATCAGGAAGCGGTGTGAAGACGCCATTCATACCCAAATCGGCCCGGACATTATTATCACCATCGACATGACGTCGGACGTGACCTCGACCCGGATGAATGCGCCGACGCTGCCGGGCGTGAAGAATATCATTGCGGTGTCGTCGGGCAAAGGGGGCGTCGGCAAATCAACCGTCACGGCCAACATTGCCATTGCATTGCACAAATCCGGCGCTAAGGTGGGCATCATCGACGCCGATATTTACGGGCCGTCTATCCCGACTATGTTCGGGGCCGAGGACATGCAGCCGCGTATTTTTGAGGTCGACGGGCAAACGCGGATGGAGCCGATTCAGCAGTACGGTATCAAGCTGCTGTCGATGGGTTTTTTGGTGGCACCGGGGCAGGCCATCATCTGGCGCGGCACGATGGCAGGCCGGGCATTGCAGCAATTTTTCTCCGATGCCGACTGGGGCGAGTTGGATTACCTGCTCATCGACCTGCCCCCCGGCACGGGCGATATTCACCTGACATTGGTGCAGACGGTGCCCGTTACGGGAGCCATCATCGTGACCACGCCCCAACGCGTGGCGTTGGCCGATGCCACAAAGGGTCTGGCCATGTTCCGGCAACCGCAGATCAACGTGCCGGTGCTGGGCGTAATCGAAAACATGTCGTATTTCACCCCCGCCGAACTGCCCGATCATCGGTATTACATCTTCGGCAAGGGCGGTGGGCGGCAGTTGGCCGATCAGTTCGACGTGCCGCTGCTGGGCCAGATTCCGCTCGTGCAGAGCATCCGCGAAGCGGGCGACGAAGGCCGACCAGCCATCAGCATCGGCGAACCCGTGGCGAGCGAAGCCTTTAACGCCACTGCCGAAGCCCTCGCCCAGCAGATCGCCATCCGCAACGCCACCGTCGACCGGACGAAGCGCGTTGAGGTTGCATAAACCCACGCTACCCCGTAACTTTACTATAAATCAGGAAACACCATGGAAACGGCAGTTCACAACGACGAGCTAATTCAAAAAATCGAGCGGGCACTCGACAGCATGAGACCGTATTTGGCGGCCGACGGTGGCAACGTGCGCGTTCTCGACGTGACGGATGATAAAACGGTCCGGCTTGAGTTGCTGGGTTCATGCGGCTCGTGCCCCATGTCGGCCATGACGTTCAAAGGCGGGCTGGAAGAGGCAATCCTGAAAGCCGTGCCGGAGATTCGTAAGGTAGTAGCAGTAAACATCACCCCCCTGTTTTAAATTAATGAGCCATGACAGTTAAAGAAATTGTAAATGTTGATCCTGAATTGATGGGAGGAACGCCGGTTTTTCGAGGAACGCGGGTGCCTGTTCAATCGCTGTTCGATCACTTGGAGAGCAACGTACCGCTCGAAGAATTTCTGGACGATTTTCCAACCGTTTCAAAAGAACAATCCATTGCTCTGCTTGAGATGGCATCTACGTTGATTCATGAGAAAGCAACAGCATGAAGATATTGCTTGACGAAAATATTCCCAGGCGACTGCGATTCCGAATTCAAGGAAGAACCGGCATTACCGAAGTCAAAACCATCAAAGAAATGGGATGGAACGGAAAGACGAATGGTGAATTGCTTGGTCTTCTGACATTAGATGGTTTTGAAGTGTTAATTACACTGGATAAAAGTCTTTATCAACAACAAAATCTGAAGAACTTTTCCGTAACAGTCATTCTACTGCGCGTTAAGACTAATAAATATGAAGACATTCAACCTCTTTTACCCAAAGTATTTGATTCTATCAGAGAACGTCCTGAAGGGAAACTAATCATATTGATACCTGACTAATCTAAGCCACTTGCCAAAACGAGTGGCTTTTTCGTTTCTTTGCGGTCAGCACCATTCCTTCTTACTCAGTGAAAATAGGCATTTTCTTCGGTGGACCGGCGCGTGAGCGTGAGGTATCGTATGCGGGCGGACGCACGGCTTTGGCCAATTTGGACAAAGGATTATTTGAGCCGGTACTCGTGTTTGTGGACGGGCGCGGGCGGTTTCGGCTCGTTCAGCCCGACTTTTTGCAGTTTCCGTCCTTGCGCGACGCGCTGCCGCAGGATGAATCCGGCTTCTCGGTGTACGACGAATCGATCGCCACCGACGCTCTCGACGCCACCCTGCCCGAACTCCGACCCGAACGTTTCCGCGACCATTTCGACTTAGCTTTTTTAGCCATGCACGGCCCCGACTGCGAAGACGGGGCCATTCAGGGACTACTCGAATGGTACAAAATGCCGTACACCGGTCCGGGTTTAGTCGGGTCGGCGGTGGGGATCAACAAAATTCTGCAAAACGACCTGATTGCGCTGGCCAATGGGCAGCAGAAGAAAACCGCCACCATCGGCCGCGACGCCTACGAGCGAACCGACAAAGCGCAGTTTTTTCAGTCGCTGACGGAACACCTCGGCCTGCCCATCGTCATCAAAGCACCCCATCAGGGATCGAGCATCGGCGTGGTAATCGTGCGCGAAGCCGACCTCACCCAGTTTTGCCGGGGTGTGGAGCAGTGCTTTTTCACGACGAGCGTTCAGCCCGACGGGTGGAGTAAACTCGGCGAATGGACCAGCCTGTCGGCTGATGAGAAGCATGAACTGGCTCAGAAAATGGTGAGTCTGGATTCGGGGATCAGCTTCCCGATCGTGATCGAGCAGACGGGCGAGGCAATTAGCCACCCGGCGAAGTTTATCCAACGATTGGACGCGTTGTCGGGCAGCGGGAGTCTCACATTGGCGTCGGTAAACGCCGAAGACGAGGTGCTGTTCGAGGAATTCATCAGTGGGCAGGAGTTTTCGTGCGGGGTCATTCAGGACGATGACCAAACGGCGATTGCCCTGCCGCCCACCGAAATTTACGACCTCACGTCCTTCGACTTCGAGTCGAAATACAAAACGAGCACAGTCAAAAAACGAATTCCGGTCGAGACGAGCTTGGAAAATAACCGCAAGATTCAGTTGGCCGTCGCGGAGGTGTTCACGCGGCTGGGCATCAACGTCTATTCGCGAATCGACGGGTTCCTGACGCCTGCCGGAGACGTATTGCTACACGATCCGAACACTATTCCGGGTATGTCGCCGTCGTCGCTGATTTTCAAGCAGATGGCTGAAATCGGGCTGAATCTGTGCCATTCGCTGACGTATCTGATCCGGCAATCTCTGCGCGAACGCATCCGAACCGGCAAGGACACGTTCCACCTCAAACGCCTGCTCGCCGGCCTCGACGCCCGGCTCGCCGACCGCAAAACCAATCCCCTGCCGGAACGCGTGATCTCGTTCGGCCCCGGCGACGACGAGTTCACAGCCGCTAAACAGCAGTACAACGAGTTAGCTGCATCGGGCACGGTATGCCCCTCGCTGATGTATATAAAAGACAAAACCGAGAGCCACGAGGTCCCGGTTTATCTTCTGTTTAAAGATACCATTGCTGAGTTGGAAACGGCCCTGAGCCAGCCACGCCATCCGTTAGTGGTTGAGACATCGGAACGGGCCGCGCACATAACGGAGCGATACGTATAGAGTCGGTGGGCCAGTACGTTGGCTAACCAGACAGAACGGCATAAAAAAAGCCCCGATGCCGGTGCTTTTCTTGTGCTTACGCTTCGACTTCGGCCCTCTGTTCAACGAGCCGGTCGTGACCGACTTCGTGCTGCGCCTGATGACTCTCTTTGGCAGGCCGGATTCGGACGACGTGCAACTTGTGCAAAATGCCAATGAGCGGAAAGGTCGGGTCGAACTCGAACCATTTGGCACCGAAGTTCACCGAGTTGGGCCGTTTGTGGTGGTTGTTCTGGAACAACTCACCCATCATCACGACGTCTAAAATCAGCGAGTTCTTCGACTTGTCGTGGTTATCAAAATTTGAGTAACCGTACTTATGACCGCTCCAGTTGATGATGGCACCGTGGACGGGTCCCATGACAAAGTGGACGGGCAGCAACAGGAAAAACGCCCAGTGCATATCCAAGTAAACGAATGCGAAGATGTAGAACAGGCTGTAGACTACTGCCCAGCCCGCACGGGAGACCCACGAGTCGCCAACTTTCTCGATGAATTCCCACTCCGGGTAATTCTTGTCGAACTGACGTTCAACGGATTGCGTCCGGTGCAGAACGGCGTTATAAATGTCTTTCGTCTTCCACATCATCGTAAACACGTTTTTGGTGTGGTGGGGCGAGTGCGGGTCGCGGGGCGTGTCGCTGAAAGCGTGGTGCATCCGGTGCAACACGGCGTAGGCCCGTGGACTCAGGTACGACGACCCCTGTGAGACGTAAGTCAGGGCGTAAAAAAACCGCTCCCAGAATTTGCTCATCGAGAACATCTTGTGGGCTGAGTAACGGTGCAGAAAAAACGTTTGGCAGAACAGGGACAAATACCAGTGCCCGATAAATGCGGCCAGTACAATCACGATAGGGAAGTGTCTAAGGTTGAAAACTGTGTACGGAGAATATTCCTACAAGATTAACGAAATTCAGCGCGTTTCGGCTTACGCTCATTGAATAATACCTAAATTAATTTGTGGTCACGGCATACTGCAACAGGTTGGCTCCCATCCGCAAGGCCTGCTGTCGCATTGGTTCGGGATCATTGTACACGCTCTGATCCTCCCAGCCGTTACCCAGGTCGCACTCGTAGCTGTAAAAACACACCAACCGGCCCTGATAGATGAGACCGAATCCCTGCGGAGCTTTGCCGTCGTGCTCATGTACTTTGGGCAGACCGGCAGCGAACTTAAACCGCTGCTGATAAACGGGGTGATTGTAGGGCAACTCCACGAACGACAATTCCGGGAACACTTTTTTCATCTCACGCCGGATGAACTTGTCCATGCCGTAGTTGTCATCGACGTGCAGAAAACCACCCGACATCAGATACCGGCGCAGGTTCTGCACGTCGCCCTCGCTGAAACTGACGTTGCCGTGGCCGGTCATGTGAACAAACGGATAACCGAACAAATCGGGACTGCCCGGCTCCACAATGTCTTCCTCGGGCGAAATGTTCATCCGCAGGTTCGTGTTGGCGAACTTAATCAGGTTCGGCACCGACGTTTTGTTGGCATACCAGTCGCCCCCACCGTTGTATTTGAGTTTGGCAATCTTGTAGGCGTACTGGCCGTAGCCAATCATACATGATAAATGCAAAATGATGAATGTGAGCAGTAGCTTTTTCATGCGTTTATAAAATTCAGTAGTTGACAGGCCGTCAGCGCGGCCGTTTCGGTTCTTAGTCGATTGGGGCCGAGCGTTACCATCCGAAAACCAGCCGTAGCAGCCTGCTCAATTTCCGTACCGGAAAAATCACCTTCGGGGCCAATCAGCACCGTGCAGGACCCGCCCGGCATGGCCACTTTCGCTAAGTTAACGGGAGCTTCGCCGTTGGGCAGGTGGGCAATAAACCGCTGGTCAGTATCCACTGTTTTAAGCAGTTCACCGAACGAGACAACCTCGTCTAACCGGGGCAGATAAGATTGCAAAGACTGTTTCATGGCCGCAACGGCAATTTTCTCTGTACGCTCTGATTTGAGCACCCGCCGTTCGGAGTGTTGCCCGACAAAGAAGCTGATCCGTTCGATACCTACTTCCACCGCTTTCTCGACAAACCACTCGATCCGGTCATTGTTTTTGGTTGGGGCCACGCAGATGCGAATCGAGAATGGACGTGGCGGGGTCGTGTGGGTGCTCAAAATTCGAAACGTGCACCGCCGGACGTCGGCCTGCCTAACAACGGCTGCGTGGCGGTTTCCGTGTCCGTCGGTCACAGCAATGGCATCACCCGCGCCCAGCCGAAGTGTTCTGACGGCGTGGCGCGAATCGTCTTCGGTGAGGTACTGAACAGAATCGGGCTGATAAAAGAGGTGCATCGGTTTGACAAAGATAAGCGAGTGTCTTTGTCCTGCATTACCCGGCCGGGGTGCGGCTGGCCCGAAACAACTTTAGCCGAATGTGGTTGAATAGACGGTTTATCAGTTATCCAAATAATCACTCAAACGGTATGAATACAGGAACGGGAAAGACCGCCTTAGTAACGGGCGCATCCAGTGGTATCGGTCAGGAACTCGCTAAACTGTTTGCACAGGACGGCTATAATTTAGTGCTGGTTGGACGCAGTGAAGACAAACTCGACCGATTAGCCGATGTGTTTAAGAGCAACTACGGCACTCAGCAGGTCACCGTCATCACCAAAGACCTGTCGGAAGATGCTGCTGCTCAGGATGTGTACGATCAGGTAAAGGCCCAGGGCATTACGGTCAACATCTTAGTCAACGACGCCGGGGTAAGCACCTACGGCAAGTTTGCTACCGAAACCGACTGGGAGCGCGAAAAACAAATCGTTCACCTCAACGTGCTGGCCGCAACGCACATGACGAAACTGTTTCTGAAGGATATGGTCGAGCGCAACGAAGGCCGCATCCTGCAATTAGCGTCGCTGGTTTCTATTACGCCCTTCCCGCTGATGGCCGTCTATGCAGCCACCAAAGCGTATATCTTTAACCTCACGCATTCGCTCATCAACGAGATCAAAGACACGAACGTGACGATGACGGCACTGATGCCCAACGCCACGGGCACAAACTTTTTCCGGGAAGCGGGTGCGCCGGAATTGAACGTTGAGGCTATGGTGGACGACGCAGCGATGGTCGCCAAAGACGGCTACGAGGGGCTGATGAAAGGCGTTCCTAAAGTTGTACCGGGCGGATTTGGCAACAAAGTATCCGAAATAATGGCTTACGTGTCCCCCCCGCAGACGATGGCGGCTGGTATGCGTAAACTACTGACGCCAAAAGACGAGTCGGAACAGGACAAAACATCGGTCTGGACCATTATTGGTATCGCTGCCGCCGTCGTGACGGGTATCGCGCTGGTAACGGCCTACAACAACAGCGGACCCGTCGACAAAGCCCGGTATCGCTACCAGGCCGGAAAACTGAAAGATCAGACAATGGGCCTGTTCGACAACGCAGGCGAATCGCTGGGCGAGGCCAAAGATGCCGCCGTCGATAAGTGGGCAGGCGTCAAAAAAATTGCCATCCGGGTGCTGACCGATACGTTTGCGTAATTGAATCGGTGTACAGTCAAACAATAGTAGCCGCGTCGATTAGTCGAAGCGGCTACTATTGTTTGAGGAGTCGACGGGAGAGTTTTTGCGTACCTCGGCAGTACCCCGGTACTGAACCGTTCGTTGCTGAAAGGCTGTTACTGACCTGAGCTTTTCCGGTCGGCATATCACTTGGTCGATCCGGCATAGCAGACTCCCCACTTGTCATTTTTTCGTGAGCAAACAACAAAAGAGTACCGGAACGCCAGCCGCCGGGACACCGGCCGCCGGAGCACCGGATGCGGGCCGAATATTCGACGTGGCCATTCTTCGGCGGCTGTACGCCTTCGTGAAACCGTATCAGATGCGGTTTTATTCCCTGATCGGCATCATCATCGTAGCTGCCTGCTTAGCTCCCCTGACGCCCCTGCTCATCCGCCACACCATCGACAACGTGATTACCGTGGGCAACTACGACCAACTGACGCTGATGTTAGTGCTGATGATTGGGGTGCTGGTGGTTCAGGCCGTGGTGCAGTTTTCCAATACGTATTTGTCGGGCTGGCTGGGGCAGCACATCATCCGCGACATCCGGGTGCAGTTGTACCGGAAGATCATTCAGCTTCGGCTTAAGTTCTTCGACAATACACCCATCGGCCGGTTGGTCACACGCTCCATCTCCGACGTAGAAACGCTGGCCGACGTGTTCAGCGACGGCATGGCGGCCATTGCGGGCGACCTGCTGCAATTGGTGCTCATCATCGGTGTGATGGTCTACACCGACTGGCGGATGGCCCTCATCAGTTTGTCGACGATTCCGCTGATGCTGTTCAGCACGTATGTGTTCAAGGAGAAAATCAAAACGTCGTTCAACGAGGTCCGCACGGCCGTTGCCAACCTGAATTCGTTCGTGCAGGAGCACATCACGGGTATGAACATCGTCCAGATTTTCGGCAGTGAGAAAACCGAAGCCGACAAGTTCCGCACCATCAACGACCAGCACCGGCAGGCTAACATCCGCTCCATCTGGTATTATTCGGTGTATTATCCCGTGGCCGACATCATTTCGGCGGTGGCAGTGGGCTTAGTCGTCTGGTACGGGGCGCGGCAGGTCGTCAGTTCCGACGTCACGTTCGGCACCATCACGGCCTTCGTCATGTTCATCAACCTGTTTTTCCGCCCGATTCGGATGCTGGCCGACCGCTTCAACACGCTTCAGATGGGCATCGTCAGCACCGACCGTATCCTGAAACTGTTGGACAGCGACGAGTTCACGGCCAACGACGGACACTACGAACCAGCTACCATCCGGGGTGAAGTCACGTTCGA
>JAYTAC010000740.1:0-6648 GCA_043737755.1 Spirosoma sp. | reverse complement strand
TTAACGGCTGGCAAAGCCGGTTTTTTAGGGGCCACAAACGCCCAGTGTTTTTCGTAGGGAGCGCCCTGCCTGATCCATTTCTCGATCAGCTTAACCTGATGCGCCGACAGTTTCAGGTTGGACGACGGGGGCGGCATCACGACCGACGTATCGGGCGTGGTGATCCGCAAAAACACCTCCGATAGTTCTGGTTTGCCGGGTACTAATGCGTGAGCTGTGGGATGTTCTTTCAGCGCATGGTAGGCACTCTCGGCCATGTCGAGCCGCAGTCCGACTTCGCGTTTGTTGGCGTCCGGGCCGTGGCAGACTAAACATTTGTCCGACAGAATAGGCCGGATGTCGAAATTATAACTGACCTTATCCGGCATGGCTGTCTCTGCTACGTGACTCGATGAGTCAGTTGTGCAGGACTGGAAAAGCCACCCGATACAGACGATCAGATATAGTACGTTTTTCATAACGTTTAAAATAGATATGGAACGCGGATGACGGGGATATTGCGGATTAACACAGATAAAAAATCCTTTCTAATCCGCAATATCCCCGTCATCCGCGTCCCATTAATTCTACGCCAGCAAGTCCATCACCGGTTTGCCTGTACCGTCCGGGGTCGAATAGAACGGGCGTTTTTCAACCTCGTAATGCGTGTCCGGGGCGATGCCCAGCGCGTGGTAGATTGTCTGGTGAATTCCCTCGATGTGTACCGGATTTTCGATGGTTTTGCACGGACGCTCATCAGCGGTTTTGCCATAGACGAATCCTTTTTTTATCCCTCCGCCAAACATGAGCAGTGAGCACCCGTCCGTAAAGTGGCGGTGCATCCCGTAGAATTTCAGATCGGACAGGATTTCCGGCTGTTTCACTTGTTCCTGCACTTTAGCGTCCGGCCTTCCCTCAACCATCATATCGCGGCTGAACTCACTGGCCAGCACCACGATGGTCCGGTCCAGATGGCCGCTCTTGTCCAAATCACTGATAAGCTGCGCGATGGGACCGTCGATCTGCTTTTTCATGTCCTCCAGCCGCGTATGGCCGTTTTCGTGCGTATCCCAACCCTTAAACGGCTCATACTCTGTGGTGACGCTGATGAACCGGGCACCCTGTTCGGTCAGTCGGCGGGCGAGTAAACAGCCCAGCCCGAACTTACCCGTATTGTAAATGTCGTAGCTGGCTTTCGGCTCTTTGCTCAGGTCGAACGCCTTTGCTTCGGGGGAGTTCAGGAGCTGGTACGCCTGCTCCATCGACCGCTTGAGCGACTCCTTCTGGTAATCGCTGCCGAACTCGCCAACCGGCCCGCTGCTGATCAGGTCGTTGTACAGTTGATTCCGTCGCTCAAATCGTTTGGCGTCCATCCCCACCGGCGGGCGAACGCTCTCCAACCCCTGGCTGGGGTCGGGGATGAAGAACGGGCCGTGTTCGTTACCCAGAAAACCGGCGGTATGAAACGCCTTCAGTTCCTCGCCCTCGCCCAAGGTAAACCGCTGTCCAATGTCGACGAAGGCGGGAATGACCGGGTTTTTCGGACCCAACTCCTTCGCAATCCAGGAGCCGAGGTGCGGGGCCGCCACGGTCTGGGGTGGTTCGTAGCACGTATGCCAGTGGTATTGATGGCGCGAGTGCAGGATGTGCCCCATGTCGGCGGCTACGTACGACCGGATCAGCGTTCCCTTGTCCATCACCTTGCCGATAGATTGCAGCCCCTCCGAAAAATTGATGCCATCCAGCACCGTCGGTACGGGTTTGAACGTACTCAATACCCGATTGCCTTCCATGCCTTTCGTAAAGGGCGTGTAGCGTTTCGGGTCGAAGGTTTCGGTGTGGGCCATGCCCCCGGCCATCCAGAGCAGGATCACTGTATCGGCCGTACCGGCAGTTTGCCCCGGTTTGCTCGTTCGGTTGCAGCCCGAAAGTAACCCTGACATGGGCGCACCAGCCGCTAATGCCGCCATTGTGGCGGCACTCGTTTTTTGCAGAAATTCCCGCCTGTTCCAGTTTGTGTTCATAATGCTGTCATCTGCGTACCATTCGTTTCAATAAATCAATTGAAATTCAGGGTGCAAGCTTATCGCCCACACCAAATCCTGAATGCCTTCCGTACTCGGATTTGTACCGACAATCTTCTGCGCAACAGCTAATTCTTTTGGCTTTGGCTCCCGTCCCAAGGCTTTCCAGTAGAGGTTCCGCACCAGCACGTCCGACGTTGGATAGGTGGCTTTCCACTGCTGGGCACCCCGCTTGATGGCGTCGTTGAATTTCTCACCGTTAGTCAGTTCCAGAGCCTGTAGCAGATTGGCCTGCGACGACCGGCTGGTGCTGACCGTTTCGCGGTTCGGTCGACCGAGGGCCGTCAGGAACGGGTCGTTTTTGACCAATGACGCCCGTGGAAATGGCATCTCCCGTTTAAGTTGTTTGGGAAATTGCTTTCCCACGATGGACGTATCGGCATAAACTGGGCTGAAGGCTACGCTGACCGCGTCGGCAAACTGCTCGGCCGTCATCCGGCGACGTACCATACCCCGAAACACGAAACTTGGCGACGTAATCAAGTCAGCATCGTTCAGGCCGACGGAGGGCAACTGATACGTTCGGGAGGTCAGGATGGTGAACATCAGTTTTTTG
Organism: Spirosoma sp.; assembly: GCA_043737755.1. Taxonomy (GTDB): domain Bacteria; phylum Bacteroidota; class Bacteroidia; order Cytophagales; family Spirosomataceae; genus Spirosoma. Next base: position 4,029 of record JAYTAC010000740.1, on the reverse strand, counting down.
ATGTCGTAGCCGTTCGTAACGAAATCCGACGCTAACCAGTCGAGCAAATCCTGGCTCCAGGGGTCGTTGTCCATCATATCGACGGGTTCGATAATGCCCCGGCCCATCACCTGCGCCCACACCCGGTTGACCACCGTGCGGTAGAGCCGACCATTCTTGGGCTGCACCATAAAATTCGCCAGTTCGCGGAGCCGTTCGTCGGTAGTAGCTTTACCGTTGATGGTGCCCAGCTTCTCAAAGATGATCTTGCGCCCGGCCATTTTGCCCGTCGGCTTGTCGCAGCGGTTGATTTCCAACAGCGTATCGGCAAACACATTGGCGAAGGCATAGGCATCGGCCAATTTCCAGTCGCTGATAAAACTGTCGTGGCACGACGCGCACTTCAGATTCAGCCCCAGCAGCACCTGCGACACGTTTTGAGCCGCCTGCATCTCCGTCCGCTGACTCGAATTGATGGTGCCGCGCCACTTGATGCCTTTAATAAACCCCGCCGATTCCTTAGTCGGGCTGACGAGTTCCCGGACAAACTGATTATACGGCTTATTGGCCTTCAGCGACGAATAGAGCCAGGTTGTGATGTCGAACCGGCCACCGGTAATGTAGCCCGTGCCGGTATAGTCGTTGCGCAGGGCATCGTTCCAAAACGTGAGCCAGTGCTGGGCGTAGTCGGTGTTTCGGTTCAGTAATTCCCTGACTAAAATTTCCCGTTTGCCGGGCCGGGCGTCGGTGGTAAACGCTTTGATCTGTGTGGGCGAAGGCAGCAACCCGACTACGTCCAAATACACCCGGCGCAGGTACGTTCGGTCGTCCACAACGGTGGTCCAGGCAATGTTATGTTTTTGAAAATAGACGTTCACAAACCGGTCGACGGGATTCGTAACGCCAGCGGTCGAGTCGGGGAGGGCGGGCAGACGGGGTTCCAGAGCCGCCACCCGGTAGATGCTTTTTTCGGCACCACTCGGCCACGGTGCCCCTTGTTTGATCCAGTATTCGAGCACCTCGACATCGTGCCCGGTCAGTCGTTTGCCTTTGGTGGGCATGGCGTCGTCGTGACCAGCTGGGAGTTTAATGCGCCGGATCATGTCGCTCTTTTCGGGATGACCAGCCACCAGCACCACGCCGTCCTCGCCACCCTTAAAAATAAATTCTTTCTTATCTAAACGCAGTTTTCCTTTGATTTTGGCCGTACCGTGGCAACTGTAGCAGTTGTGCGCCAGAATAGACCGAACCTCCATGTTCAGTTCAACAACCTGCTTATCGTCAAGGGGTTGTCCGCTGCTGGCAAAGGTAAATTTCGCGTCGCCGGTCCCGGCAGCAACGGGTGTACTCCGCTCATTGCCATCGGGCAACACGCTCGTCAGGTAATCGTCACCGTGGGTCAGCATCGCCCCGTAGTGACCCGCCAGGCTGACGCCAACCACGGTCAGAGTCAACAGGCTGCGATACAATGCCAGGCGACCGGAGCGAAGCGCGAACACCGTCAAAATAGCCAGCGTCATCGTTGCTAAGCCCGACCATTGGTGGATTTTTACCGTGTCACCGCCGTAATCGTCCTGATTGACCAGGACCAGCCCCAGCGAAGCGGCCACAACGGAACTGATGGTCCCAATCCAGACCATAGCCCGGATGCCCGCCCGCAGTTCGGTCGATTTGCGAAAACAGGCAACAGCTTCCAGTAATAAGGCAATGCACAGCAATCCAACCGGAAAATGGACGACCAATGGATGTAAACGGCCCAGAAATTGCCAGAGCCAGAACGATTCGGTCAATACAGTCATTACGTCGAGGTAAACTGGAGTTAAGTTCGAATGTGTGGGTGTTTGAGGGTAGAAAACACCCACACACTTAAACACCTGTATACACATTCTTAATAACCAGGATTTTGAGTTAATCTACTGTTTATCAAGATCTGAGGAGCGGGAATCGGCAAGAAATATTCAAAATCGCTGTATACGTAATCCAGCGCGTTGAAGGCAATACCGCCCCTGTTCACGGTTGGGCTGGCTTTTTCTTTAGCCCCGTACGCGTTCATAAAAGCCGCGAGTTCAGCGGGGGTTTTTGTTCGCTGCAAATCGAACCAGCGGTGATTTTCGAATGCCAGTTCAACGCGTCGTTCCTGCAAAACCGCCGTTCGGAAGGCGTCTTTGGTGAGTCTGTTCACTTCTTTCAGGCCCGCCCTGGTGCGCACCTGATTCAGATAGCCAACGGCTTCCGCGCCAGGCCCCGCTTGCTCATTGATGGCTTCGGCCAGCATCAACGCCACGTCGGCATACCGCAGTACCGGCCAGTTGTTGTCCGTCCGGCCGGTAATCGTGTGTGGATGGCGATACTTATTGATAAACGGAACCGGCTCAACCTTACCGTTCAGCGTGTAGCTCGTTTGCAACGAGACGTCTTTGCGCAGGTCACCCGGTTCGTAGGCCGCAATCATATCGTTCGTCGGGATATTTCGTCCGGCAGGTGCGGTATTGGCGAACCCGGTAACGGCATCTCTCGAGAGCCTGGGCGCGAATACGTACATGAAATTGCTCTGCTCACCGAGGTCGTTCCCACCCTGATACTGCACCTCGAAAATGGATTCAGCCCCGTTCTTTTTAGCCGGATCAAAATTGTCGGCGTACTTAGGCAACAGCGAGTAACCAGTCACCTGCTTCAGCGTGGTTACGGCTTCGGCATACTGCTTTTGGGTCAGGTACACTTTACCCAGTAAACTCAGTGCAGCCCCCTTTGTGGCGCGGCCCACCTTTGTCGAGTACGAAGCGGGCAGCAGCGCAGTGGCTTCTTTCAGGTCCGTCTCGATCTGGGTGTAAATAGCCGCCTGCGGGGATCGAATCAGCGTAAAGGCTTCATCGGGCGTGTTGAGGGTAGCTGTTACCAGCACTACGTCGCCGAAATACCGGGTCAGGTTGAAGTAGTGGAACGCCCGGAGAAACTTCAACTGGCCCTCTATCTCTTTTTTGGCCGGGGCGTCAATCGTACTGGGGGCCAGCTTCTCCAGCGCGTAATTGATGTTGTACAGCGTGGAGTAATGCTGATTCCACAGGTTCGATATTTCGCCATTCCCCGGATTCATCGTCGAAAACTCGGACGCTTCCCACCCGGCGGCACCACCCCGGTCGAGCGGGTTGAAGTCGAGGGTCGTATTGTCCGAATTGAACTCCTGAAACAGATAGGCCGCGTTGGTGATGCCCTGCAACTGGCCGTACACCCCGTTGACGGCCTGCTCGAACTGGGCCTGGTTTTTGTAAAAAAGGTCCGTTCCGATCCGCGTCGGGTCGGTCGTGACCAGGAAATCCTCTTTGCAGGCGACTTGCGCTAGACAAACAACAAGGATGCTGAGCGTGGTTAGTTTTTTCACGTCCGTGGCGGTTAGAAGTTGAATTTGGCACCAACAGCGAATGTTCTCGGAACCGGATACGATTCATCGTCATTATTTAGTTCAGTACCCCCCCGTACGCCCGCGTCCGGGTTGTTGCCGGGGTATTTCGTGAACAGAAACAGGTTGTTGGCTGTCACGAAAACGCGGGTGTCGTTCAGCACGGATTTGAATTTGGGCAGGGTGTAGCCTATCGTGATGGTCTTCAACCACACGTAGCTGCCATCATACACGTAGCGTTCGCTGCTCTCCCGCGACCACTTGAAGTAATTGGTGCCGCCCTGCGCGTTCTTCGCCAGTGGATTCGACCCCGGATTCTCCGGCGACCGCCATCGGTCCTTGGCTTTGTCGAGTACGTTAAAAACGCCATCCATGTTCATGGTGGAGGCCTCGATATTGCGGTAAATGTCGAAGTCCTGAGCACCCAGAAACAAGAGGTTTATGTCGATCTTTTTGTAGTCGGCGGCAAACGTCCAGCCCCAGGTGAACGCCGGGTTGGGATTGCCGATTTCGACCATATCCTGCGTGTCGTACGTGATGACGCCGTCGCCGTTGGTATCGGCAAACTTCATCCCGCCCGGAATAACCCCGTCCTGCCTGGGCGACGCGTCGATTTCGGACTGCGTATTGAAAATGCCCAGCTTTTTATACCC
>JAYTAC010000739.1:0-2703 GCA_043737755.1 Spirosoma sp. | reverse complement strand
CTGGCAGTCATTTCGGGCGTTGAGCGATTTCCCGCAGTATATCAATCCGCCGGGCGGTTACCTGTCCGACATGAACAATACCCCCTTCAACGCCACCGCCCCGGCCAACAACCTGCGCCCGGAGCAGTTCGACAAGATGATGCACTACGAACGCCGGGACAACAATCGCAGCGTCCGGTTCGGCGAACTCATCGGCCAGTATGACAAGCTCGGCTGTGCCGACTTCAAACGCATCAAGTATGACCTGCAACTGCCCGCCAAACTATCGTGCGTAGCCGGGCCGGATGGTAACGCCCTGTTCACGCTCAAACCCGACGCCTACCCCGACATCCGCGACCTGGTGCAGACCGTTACATCCTGGAGTCGGCAGGCCACCGCCGACAGCCGGGGTGCTTTGGTGTTTCTGCTGTTTTATGAGTATTGGAAAAACAAGGCCGAGAAAATGGTCAACCCGCCCAAAGTGCTCACGTCCGGCGACTGCGCCGAATGGCTGCGCTATGTTAAAGCGTACCTGCTGAAGTATCGGCTCAGCATTCCGGCTGGCAGTACCGACGCTGTGCTGGGCGACTGCCAAAGGCACGTTCGGGGCGGAAAAGAACTGCCCGTGTGGGGCATCCCCGACGTAATGGCGGCTATCTACGCGAAGCCCTACGTCAGTAGTCGGGTACAAAGCAATCAGGGCGAGTCGCACATTCAGTTGGTTAAGTTCCCGAAGGCCGGTCTGTCCGAGATCGAAACCGTCGACTGCTACGGGGCGTCCAATCACCGCGACAGCCCGCATCACGCCGACCAGATAGAGATATTCGTGAACCAGAAAACCAAGCCCATGACATTAGACAAAGCCACCGTGCTGCAAGAAGCCAAACGGGTATACCATCCGGGCGAGTGAAAATACAAAAAATCCGCCCTAAGTCGTTTAGGGCGGATTTTTCCGTTGCTGATTTGTCGAAAACTGTAGCTTATCCCACCGATTCCATTTCCCGCTCTTTCCGGCGTGACCGGTCCGTGTGGAGCCGAAGCAACACGCGCTCTTTGATGCGCATCCAGCGTTCGTAGAGTTTCGACTCTTTCAGAAAATTCCACTTGTCTTCTTTCTTCTCTTTCTGGTGCTCCTCGGGGTCGTAGAGCATTCCCGTACACAGGCAATGTTTGCGATTGGTACGGGTCAAAATATCGAAGTTGGCGCAGGTCTGGCATCCTTTCCAGAACGACTCGTCGCCGGTCAGTTCGCTGAGCGTAACGGGCTGGTAGCCAAGATCGGAGTTGATTTTCATCACGGCCAAACTCGTAGTGATACCAATGATCTTGGCATCCGGAAATTTGGTCCGCGAGAGTTCAAACGCTTTGGCTTTAATGCGCGTGGCGATGCCACTTTTGCGATGTTCGGGACGTACGATGAGACCTGAGTTGGCCACAAACTTACCGTGTTCCCACGTTTCGACGTAGCAGAAACCGACCCAATCCCCGGCAAGCGTCGTGGCCACTATGGCTTTGCCTTCGACCATTTTTTCCATGACGTAGATGGGGGACCGTTTCGCAATGCCGGTGCCGCGAGCCTTCGCGCTTTCTTCCATTTCGTGGCAAATGGTCTCGGCGAGTTTCAGATGGTTTTCGTTAGCGACCTGAACAATGAACTGATCGTTGACTACTTCGGGCGTTATCATCGGCGTTACTGGAGCGGCTGCGAAGCCACGAAACGGGGCGGACGGGTGGTCCGGGTTGTTGTTGGAGATAAAGAGAGGGGAAACCGACGGAACGATGCTGCCACGCAGGCAGGCGATGCTATATGGTCCTCACGGACCTGAACCGGGATGGCGTAGTGTGGAAGAAAGTCGGTATGCAGACGAGCTTGGCCATCGGTTTTTTTGCGGGAACGCGAACAATGTTAGACAGATTATCCGGGTTGTGCAACAGGATAAACGGATTTTTTGAGTGATAGTTCGACAAGCGACCAAACATAAACATTCGCTGCGTAGTACTCACCCCGTACCATGAATCGTGCCGGTTTGATCGGGCTGGTTCACGCGCCCTACCGCAACACATGATAACAGCTTTACCTTCGCTTTCTTACCCGCTCACACTCAGCCAAAGCCGCCCCCTGCGCTACGGCGTTTTTTTTTACTTGTACCTCATGCAGGGCATTCCGTCGGGTTTTTACCTGACGGCACTCACCAATTACTTCACGGCCGAAGGCGTCCGCCCCGATGTGGTGGGTTCGTTTGTTGCCATCATTGGCCTGCCGTGGGCATTTCAGTTCGTTTGGGGGCCGCTCATCGACCGATTTCAGGGGTCGGCGATGGGCCGACGCAAGCCGTGGGTGATGGGCGCGCAATTGATGACCGTGCTGGCTTCCTGCATCCTGTTGTTTGTGGGCGACCCGGTAGTTCAGATCACCACCTTGGCGTGGCTGTTTTCCCTGCGCAGCGTGTTTGCGGCCATTCAGGATGCCAGTGTCGACGGCATGGCTATTTCGGTTATTCCTGAAGACGAACGGGGCCGGGCCAATGCGTTTATGCGGGCCGGTTTTTTAGTCGGTACGGGCATCGGAGCCGCTGTCTTTGCGCCGATTCTGCGCGAGTATGGTTTTCAAAGCGCCGCTCTCGTTCAGGCGGGTTTATTGCTGACGGGGGTTGTGCTGATGGCCTTCATCCGCGAACGCCCCGGCGACCGGCTGCTGCCTTCGTTCGGGCAAACGGCGCAGGA
>JAYTAC010000738.1:0-2708 GCA_043737755.1 Spirosoma sp. | reverse complement strand
TCGGATACTGACAACCCGGATGCACTTGCGACTACGACTCAATGAACCCGTAGCACAACAGGTGGCAAATGGTCATCTGGGCGTCTTCGACCCGACCGTAGTGCGTGTCGGCAATAACAATTACCTCATGAGCGCGGTCGGCAACCCGACCGCGGTTGCCGCCCACGAGTGCAATGGTGGTCAGGCCGTGGTTATTGGCCCAGTCAACGGCCTTCACGACGTTGGGCGAGTTGCCGCTCACGCTCAGCGTCAGCACCAGATCGCCGGGGCGGGCGTAGTTTTGGAGTTGACGCACGTAGATATCTTCGTAGGCGTAATCATTGCCGAGGGCCGTAATCCACGACACATTCTCGTTCAGCGACAGACACCGGAAACGTCGGCCCGCTCCGTCGGACTGATCGCCTTGGCTCTCTAACTTGTCGGACGCGCTTTTGCCGAGGTCGGTGATGAAGTGTGACACATTGGACGCGCTGCCGCCGTTGCCAAAGGCGAACAATTGCCGGTCGTCGGCCCGGCACTGCCGGATGAGGTCGATGATGTGCTCCACCTTATCGAGCGGGATGGCATCGTAAGCGGCTTTCTGCCGGTCGAGGTAGGATTGAAAGTAGGCTTGGTTCATGATGAATGATGAATGATGAATGATGAATGATGAGCCTTACAGCGCATTTATTATTCATCCGCTTCGGCCGGTCCGCCGGTGCGGGACCGATTCGTCATTAGTTGTAACGCTCCCACCGGCACGGCGTCTTCGCCCAGTTTGGCCAGCAGCATAACGGGAGCGGGATGGAACGATTGCATCACGAAGCGGGGCAATGCCTGCCGAACGGCGGCCCGCAGCGGTTCGCCAATGCCCGCCAATCCCCCGCCCAGCACAATAGCGTCGGGGTGAAACAAATGCACCACGTGCGACAATCCCAACGCCAGTACCGAGCCAATTTGCTCAATCAGCATCCGGGCTACGGGGTCGCCCTGCTCATAAGCTTGATGTAAAAAAGCCGCCGGACCGCTGACAGGCTGCTGACCTGCTGCCTGCGCGTCTTGCACTAATCTTTTCAAAACCGAATCGGCGGGTAGCTGTGGCAGTAAATCGCGAATTTGCTGATCGACGGCCCAGCCCGATACCGTTTGCTCGATGGTTTGTCCCGGCGTAAAACCTGATTCGGTGCTGCCGCCCGGCGGTACAAGCCACAGATGCCCGATTTCTGCTTCGCCGGGTGATGCACCGTGATACGGTTGACCATCCACGACCATGCCCCCGCCAACCCCGCTGCCGAGCGTGACGTAAAACACGTGCCGAAAACCCGTGGCCACACCCTGCCGGGCTTCGCCCAGAGCCGCCACGTTTGCGTCGTTCTCTACCCGAACCACGGCCTCCGGCAACCTTTCTCTGAGCCACCTGGTCAGATCGAACCCGGCCCAGCCGCCAACCTGATGCGAGGTGGCAATGCGTCCCGTTTGCCAGTCGACCGGCCCACCAAACCCCACACCCACGGCCTGGGGCGGTTCGGGAAGCTGCGCAAACGTGTCGGTTAGCTGCGTCAGAATGCCCGCAGCCCCCCGCGCCGGATCGACACGGTGGCGGTAACGGGCCGTGATCCGACCGGACGAGTCGCCCATAACGATCTGAAGCTTCGTGCCGCCGATTTCAATGCCAAGGTTCATATCAATTCTGCTGAGGTCTGCCCCCACGATTCATGGTGGCCCGGCCGAGGTAAATGGCGTCACCCTTCAGCAAAATTGTGGTGTAGAACGAATAGCCGTTTTTAACGTATCGTACCATAACTTCCTGATTTTGCGCGGCTTGAGCGTAGGCTTTGGTGGCCGCAATCAGAATCTGGTTACCGTTGACGATGGCCCGTACGAATGGCAGATCACGGGTCTTGATCTGGTTCGCATTGTAGCCGACCCATGTCTTGCCCCCGTCGTAGGAGCAGTCAGTAGCGTCGTTGAGGTACGTCTCGCGCCCATTGAACAGATCGCCGTGGTGCCGAAACAGTCGCCAAAGCCCGTGTACGTAATGCTCGTAACAGGCGTAATTTCGGTCATTGGCCAATCCTTGCAGTGCCGGGTCGGTGGGGGAGGGCTGGTCGGGAACGAGGTCTTCGTGGTCGTCCCAGAATAGCACGCCATACGCGCCCGTGAACCAGTAGAAAATGGCCATGCCCTCGGCTACGGCCGGGGGAGCCGGGTGTTCGGCCTTGCCGCTGTTGGGATACTCGCTGCTCTGGGTGTTGAAAAGCCAGTGCCACGCGATCCGCTTTTTGGGTGATAATTTCCGGTTCACCTCCTGCTCGGCCAGCAAAGACGCTAACCAGTGCCGGGCATCGTCGGCAGTATGGCGGGCCGAATAGTCAAAATCGGGGTAGAGGTAATACGTGCCGGGCATCTGAAAATCGACGTAATCGGCGAACGATTTGCCCACAATGTCGTTGGGCATCCCGCGCTTCTGGCTGGTGCCCGTTTGGCGGGCGGGGGTGCTCCAGAGCCAGTCGGGGCGGGCGGTGTAATGGTCGGCGCGGGAATTGCCGAAACTGTTGTGCGGTATGGGCGTAATGGACCCGATCTCCGTTTGCGCACTGACATTATCCTTGATGGTTTTAGCCATGAACGTATACAGATTCGCCTGCTCCTGTTCATTTTCCCGGTCAACACCGTCGTTCTCAATGTCTAAGAAAATCTTGCCGAAAGTGCTTTTCATGCCTCCCGGC
>JAYTAC010000737.1:0-2709 GCA_043737755.1 Spirosoma sp. | reverse complement strand
GCTGGTCCACTATTTTCAATTCGTTGTACAGCGTTTTCCGGCTGCGCAATTCGCTGATCGTTACGGTACTGCTGTTTGTCACGCAGGGGGCCTACAATTATTTTGAAACACTGTTGCCTCTGTTTGCCGTAAACGTCACCGGCTGGACAAACGTCTTTTATTCCCAGGCCTTCGCCACGGCTGATTTGATTGGCGGTATTGCGGGCATGTTTATCGGCGGTTATTTGATCGAACGGTTCGGTAAAAAACGCATGATTAACAGCTACTTCTTCCTGATTATCGCCATCACGGTTGCCCTGATTTCGTTAAAATCATACTGGACGAACACCCCGTTCATGTACGGGTTTCTGATCACCTACCGGTGGCTGAACGCCTTCGCCAAAATTGGCGTGTATGCCATTGCGATGCAGTGCTGCTCAAAAATGGTGTCGGCCAGTCAGTTCACCATGTACATGACGATGGGGGCCGTCGGGTCGATGGTGGGGGCTACGCTGATCGGGCCAATAAAGGAAAATTTCGGTTGGGAACTCACGTTTCTCTCCTTCGTCGGTATGATCTTGTTGGCCTGGCTAAGTATGCAGTTTATCAATATCGACAAGCACGTAGAGCAAATCACGGAACTGGAAAATGAAGAGACTGAGCGCGAACTGTTGCTGAACTGACCGGTTCGCGGCAAACCCGTTCGACCGGATGCGTCTAACGGGTCAACGGCATACCAGACAGCGATGCGGCTTTGCAGTTTAACGGGTCAGGTTATGCAGCGGTATGCCAACCCCTACGCAGTTCCTAACTCCTTCATGGCATCCACAAAACAGCGTGCTTTGTCGGGGTTGGTATCGGGGTAGATGCCGTGGCCGAGGTTGGCAATACAATGCTGGTGGCCAAATTCGTCAAATAATAGTATCTTGCTTCCATGAAAATCGTCTTAGATATTCCCGACGACAAGGTTAGCTTCATGCTGGAACTGCTACGCAGCCTTTCGTTTATAAAGGCCAAACCGTTGCCCGTTGGCGCTTCGGCTGAAAAAGCCCTGTTCCTCGCCGAGCTTTCTGAATCAGTTGAGGAACTGAACCAAGTCTTATTGGGTAAAGCCCACGCTCGGGACGCCTACCAGTTGCTCGATGAGTTATAAAGTCCAGAGTCTGCCAACTTTCGACCGGCAAGTCAAGCGATTAGCAAAGAAATACCCCTCCCTTAAAGCCGACTTGCGGTCCCTTTTCGATTCGTTACGAGAGGGAGCAGCTCTGGGTAGGGGCTGTTACAAAGTGCGCATGGCTATTACCAGTAAAAAGCAGGGTAAGTCAGGCGGGGCGAGGGTGATTACGTTTGTCAAAGTGACTAAGGAAGCGGTTTACCTGCTGTCTCTGTACGACAAGTCGGAGAAAAAAGACCTGGAACCGGGTGAACTGGAGACCCACTTGGAACAGATCAGTGACGATTCAGGATCAATTTGAATCCTCCAACCCCTACGCAGTTCCTAACTCCTTCACGGCATCCACAAAACAGCGTGCTTTGTCGGGATTGGTGTCGGGGTAGATGCCGTGGCCGAGGTTGGCAATGTAATGCTGGTGGCCGAAAGCGTCGAACATGCGCTTCACCTCCGCCCGAATCCGGGCAAAATCGGCGTAAAGCACACACGGGTCTAAGTTGCCCTGCAACACTTTGTTCGGGATCAGCGTCCGCGACTCGGCGGGGTCCATGTTCCAGTCGAGACCCACCACGGAGCAGGCCAACTGCCCGATTTCGTGCCGGGCAAAAAACGCGCCCTTTGCAAACACCGTTACCGGTACGGGCGCGTGGCTAACCACACCATCCTGAATTTCGCTGCCCAGCGCGTCGCAGATTTGTTTGATGTAGGGCAGTGAAAACAGCCGGTACTGCTCCGGCGAGAGAATGCCCGCCCACGAATCGAACAACTGCACCAGATCGACCCCGGCCCGGATTTGCCCTCTCAAATACGCAATGGTGCTGTCGGTAATTTGTTGCAGCAACGTATGGGAAAACACCGGATCGGTGTAGAGCAGCTTTTTGGCGATGGCGAACGTTTTGGACCCGTTGCCTTCGGTCATGTAGCAAAAAATCGTGAATGGTGCCCCGGCGAAACCGATCAATGGTACGCGACCATTCAACTCCTTCTTGGTCAGCCGAATGGCGTCCAGTACGTAGCCGAGGTCGCTTTCGGCGTCGGCCACGCGCAGGCGGGCGAGGTCGGCGGTGGTGCGCACGGTGGCTGGAAACACCGGCCCCCGGCTCTCGAGCATCTCATAGGGCAGGCCCATCGCTTCGGGCACGACCAATATGTCGGAGAAGATAATGGCCGCGTCGACGCCGAACGCATCGACGGGCTGAATGGTCACCTCAGCGGCTAATTCGGGCGTTTTAGCCAGCGTGATAAAACTCCCCGCCCGCTCCCGAACGGTCCGGTACTCGGCCAGCACCCGCCCCGCCTGCCGCATCATCCAGACCGGCACCCGCTCGGTCAACTCGCCCCGCGCCGTGCGGAGCAGCAAATCGTTCTGTAACGTCATACCACAAAAGTACGACCGAACGGCGATTCAGTGAACTGAAAACAGCCCGCAAATTGAGGTTAATCTGCGGGCTGTTCACGTTGTCAGCGTCGCGGTTTAGAACGTCACTTTCAGCAGGGACGCATCGCCGAGACTAACCACGAAATAGCTGTTATCGGTGATTTTTCTGAGAGCCGTTGGT
>JAYTAC010000736.1:0-2712 GCA_043737755.1 Spirosoma sp. | reverse complement strand
ATACCAATCTGCTGTTCATCCACGAGCGGGACCGGCAGATTAGCACTCGCATGACCATCGCCGACATGCTGGCCACGCTTCCGCCCGATCAATTCATCCGGGTGCATAAATCCTACATCGTCGCTCTGAGCGCTATCCGCAAAATTGAGCGGCACCAGTTAACCGTTGGCAGCGTGGTTATCCCGCTGGCGGGCACCTACCGCGACGCCGTTGAGCAACGCTTGATCCGCCGATAACGACACAGGCAGTGCACATAAATAACGTCCGACGGTCGTGTTGATCAGCCAATAAATTGCGGCAGTGTACGTGTCGCTTTGTTTTTATCGTTTTATATGGCACGAATGTTGTCTTAATATTTATTATAATTGTTTATCGGTAACATAAATACAGCGATAGTCGTGATCGATTCTCTGCATACCGCACTTCACTCGTTCGCCAATAACTACCAGGCCATCATGTGGCACCTGCGCGAATGTTCACTCAACGATGAACAGTTGGGCATGGCCCTCGGTGTGAGCGGCAACGCCATTCGGAACCGGCGGGCAAAACCCGATCTCTGGAAACTGTCGGACGTGAAACGGCTGGCCATCTATTTCACCCTGCCCGTTACGGCCTGCCTTCAACTCGACCAAACACTGCGTGAGTTACCCGGCCATCTGAGAGCCATCCCAAACGACCAGCGACGAAAGGTAGAGCGACTGTTGGTCATTAAGATAAATCAATTGGAGGTCTACAACCAGTCGGATTGGCCCGTGCGGCAACTGCTGCGGATGAACCGGGCGCTGACGAACGATAACCGCTGACGCTACCGTCAGCGCATAGGAATGTTTGGGGTGCCGGGCTTACTTTTACAGTAGCTAACCAACACTCTATGCGTTGCTTCTCATGCCTGCTCTTTTATTGTCTGCTCTTAGTTACCTGTACTGCCCCGGCCCAAACGCCTACGCTGGTACGCGGACCCTACTTACAAGTCGTTAGTCCCACGTCGGTCACCATCCGCTGGCGAACGAGTCAGCCCACAGTGGGCCGGGTCTGGACTGGCCCCACGGCTACGCAACTTTCTGACAACCAGCGTGAAACTAAGTCCGGTGTCGACCATAGCCTGACACTGACGGGCCTACAGCCAGCCACGCGCTACGCGTATGCGGTTGGTTATGACGACATCAAATTAACGGCCGGGCCGGACTACTACCTCCAGACGGCACCGCCCACCGGCGACACGCGTCCGTTTCGAATGTGGGTGCTCGGCGATTTCGGGTTTGGCAACGACAACCAGAAGGCGGTGTATCAGGCTTACCGAAACGTGACTGCCAGCCGCCCGGCTGATCTTTGGCTCTGGTTGGGCGACAATGCGTATTGCTGCGGCACCGAAGACCAGTTTCAGCGGTACGTGTTCGACGTATACGGCCCCACCCTCCGCAACACCCCCTTTCACCCCACCCCCGGCAACCACGATTACGCCGACAGCCGGACGAACGTCAACATTCCCTACTACCAACTTTTCTCCACCCCAAAGCAGGCCGAAGCGGGCGGGGTTGCATCAAACTCACCCGCTTATTTCTCGGCTGACTACGGCAATGTGCATGTCATTTCGCTCGATTCACAGGCGCAACAACCCGAAGACAACAAGCGACTCTACGACACCACCAGCACCCAGGTGCAATGGCTCAAACGTGATCTGGCCGCCAACCGGTTGGCCCGGAAACTATCGTGGACGTTCGTCATTTTTCACCACCCGCCCTACAGCAAAGGTTCGCACGATTCCGATACGGAAGAGCAGATGCGATTGCTGCGCGAAAACCTGACGCCCATTCTGGAACGCTTCGGGGTCGATCTGGTCATGAACGGCCACAGCCATAACTATGAACGCTACTACCGGCTTAGTGGACAAACCGGTTTGGCCAGCACGTTTGACAAAACGAAGCACGTTGCCGAAAATACAACCGCCCGCTACGACGGTTCGCCCAACTCCTGCCCTATTCTGACCAAAGGACAGGGAACGGTGTACGTCGTCAACGGGTCGGGGGGAGCCTTGGGGGGAGTGTCGCCGGGTTATCCGCACGGGGGCATGGTGGCGGGGTACCGGGGCGACACCTGGGGTGGCTCGATGCTCCTCGACGTAACCGACAACCGGCTCGACGCCCAGTTCATCGCCTATGACGGTTCGGTGCAGGACAAGTTCACGATGATGAGGAACGTCAATAAAACGGTGCTGCTTACGGCCAACATCGGCGACACGCTTCAGTTGACGGCATCATGGCCTGCCAGTCCCGGCGATTACAACTGGACGGCCCCTTCCCTACCCGCCAGCCCCACGACCCGGACTATCCGCTACGTCGTTGACAGGACGGGTACGTTCCCGGTCACCGTCAGCGATGCGCGGCAGTGCTTGGCCGACCGGTTTATGGTGACGGTTCAACTACCAACTGAAACAGAGTCGTTTGCGGGCGGGTCCCTCCAGGTTTATCCCAATCCAGCCCGAAATAGGGTCTATGTTACGCTCTCTACGAGACAAAAAGGAGAAACCAACCTTCGCCTGCATGACGGGCAGGGAAAATTGGTTTATCAGAAGACCTTCAGTTCGACTGCGCTGGTACAGGAACCCGTTCCGCTGCCCAGCGTTGCCGGTGCGTATCTACTTAGGATACAGGTTGGCCAGCAAGTAGTTACGCGAAAAATTGTGCGGGAATAGTTTGGGGGTCACAGCACCTG
>JAYTAC010000735.1:0-6677 GCA_043737755.1 Spirosoma sp. | reverse complement strand
CCTGTCAGAAATAAAATCTTTCCCTGATAAAACAGTAACTTTCAAAGCACTCACGGCACCAACATCAGGTCATCAATCTCATACACGGTTGCATTCGTTATCACTTTCCATTTTTGATTTCACTTCTCAAGCTAAAAACTGTATTAACATGTCAAAATCTATTCTGATCGCGAAGAAAAGAAAACTAACGTGCGATTATTGGAGTCGGGTGCTGGCCGAAACTGATCACCAAACAGTTAGTTGCTGGACCACTACCGACGCTGTTTTGTGTCAGGTTTGGGAGAGCAAACCCGATTTGCTGCTGATTGAAGCGGGCTTTGCTGGCGGGCAAGGCTTTCAAACGGCCCGGCAGTCCATCATGACTCATCCGGCTCTGCGTTGCATGATGGCCCTACCCGCCGGAACGACTTACTACCAACACTCTCTTCAGACTGACATCAGCGGTTACCTGCCCGAAGACATGGATGATCCGGGTGAGTTGCTTCGCTGTATTGATCAGATCAGCCAGGGTTATCGCTACATCAGCGAGGTGTTCCGGGGTGCTCTCCGATCCCCTTCCGACCAGCAAACACAATTAATCAGCGGATTATCGGAACGACGAAAGCAAGTGTTACGACTCCTTTCCAAAGGCTTGACGGCCCGTCAGATTGCGCAGGAGTTGAAAATTGCCGAATCGACGGTCTGTCATCACAAAGAGGAACTAACCGGATTGCTTGGACTATCCGGCGTGTACCAGCTGAAAATCTTTGCCGGTTCCGTTGCCTATTTGCTGGGATAGGTAATTACACTAACTCTATGGGCAACACTATCTATAAAACCCCTTGCGGGTGGGTAGAACTGCCTACTGCACAGGCAATTTCACCTATTGTGCTCCAACAAAATAGGATCAATCTTTGACACAGCAAAGCCGCTCTCGCCATTGGACCGGACAGAAAGCGGCTTGCTGTGGTCTCAATGTTTCACTAAAACCAGTTGCAAGGTATGAAAAATCTCATTCGTGCGGGAGCGATAACCGTCGCCGTTGGGCTGATGACTGTATCAGCGTGTAAAGAAAACCTGCCGGTCGACCGACCGGATTACCAAACGGCGGGGGCAAGACAGCCCGTTGATTTGGCGAACGTTGCGCTGGGCGTAAGCTACGAAACCGAAACGTTTTCGTACAGCCAAATAGAGGATTTCGCTAAAAATGCAGGTAAAACCGTGAAAGCGTTTGAAACGATCTCAGCTACTCCCCGGCTCGACCGTAAATCGGTGGATGTGAAAGTGTACAAGGATGGTTCATTTGAGATGACCACGATTCAACTGAAGCCGGAACGGAACGACCTGATCCCGGCAGCTAATCGGCCTGAGGATACGGTCAGTCCGTATAAAACGGTCGTGGCAAATGGAATGGCTACGTTTTACGATGAAAGTGGTCGTGTGACGGGCCAGTACAAATTGAAAGCTATGCACTTCAAGCCGATGCTTGACATGCTGAAGAAACAAAGCAAATCGGCCAAAAAAGTGGAGTTGGCTGACAGAGTTACAGGCTACCCACCCGTTGACGAAGAAGAAGTGATGACAACGGCTCGCAGCAACAATGCTGAGATTCGGAAAGACAAAAGTGTTACAAAGATCAAGTACGATCTGACTGAGTTCAACGCACAAATGGGCGACGGGTCCGATAAAACGCCTAAGTACGCGGTACAGCATTACGACTTTGCCGACAAGCGAATGTTAGGTGGTGAAGTGTACGACAAGCAAACGAATAAACTGCTACACCGGTCAGTGATTAAATACAAGTCAACCGCCGACGGCAATACAGTGGAGCAGGCTCGTTCGGAGAGTTACGAGGATGACCCGGCTACGGGTCGGCGCATTCGGCATCTTCGGCATCATTCGTTCAAAAACATGACGATTATCACGAACCTGTAAACACCTTAAACTTACCTCAGTCATGAAATTAATTTATTCAAATCTGGGTGCTGCTTTAGGCATGTGCGCTCTCTTGTTTGTTTCCCAACGGGGAATGGGTCAAAATCGCAGGGTCGACTGGATTCACGGGATAGGTGGTGACGCTTCTTCCTGGCAAAACACAGCCGACACATACAACAATCAACGGCAGATTGACAATCCTACCAACGGTAGCTACCAAACCGGATCGGGCATAGACGACCCCGGCGGTATGGCTGGCGACGTTCAGGGACGAACGGGCGGTCCTAATTCTATTGCCATTGGGCATAGCATGGGTGGAGTAGCTGCACGGCAGGTGGATATCAACAACCCCAATCAATGGTCGGGCATTATTACGCTCGGCTCACCCTTGCGGGGTGCCCGCATTGTGAATGCCGTTCGGGACGGTGAAGCGCAGTCGTTTATCCAGAATGCCATTCGCCAGATGCTACGCGGGCCGTCGGCAGGGTCAACGGCGGTTTCAATCATTCCTCTTGTCGGTATTTTAATTCAGCCTGCCAGTATACTGGGCGATCTGTTCTCGAATAACATCGCTGGGGCAGCCGTCAACCAGATTGCCGGTTCGCTAAATCTGACGCCAGCCACCACGGCTGATTTATCCCCGGATGGAAGCTACATGCAGGGCATTGCCGGGCAGGGAACCGGAACCCCAAAAATTCAGATATGGGGCAGCGAATCCGACCCTATCCTGTGGCGGTTAGCCGGGACCTTTGCGGGCCGGGACGACGAACAGGGTGCCGACATTGCCCGTACGGCGGTCAGGGTGTATAATACGCTGGCTGATATTGAGTTTGCGCAGAGCTGGATTGTATTGCCCTTGCACTTTTATTTCGACTGGCGGGGTAACGAGTGGGCTGCGGGGCGCAACTTTATAAATTATGACTCCAACGAAGGCTGGGCCTACATGATTGGTTCGGCTTATTCCCAGACCTACTCCGGCTACACGCCCCGGCTGATTTGCAGCGAAGAGTACTATTATTACTATTGCGACCAAGCCAGCTACCCTGAGGAATGCCGCAATCAGTGCTGGGTATGGGAGCCTTATTCGTACACTCTGTACAACAGGAACCCCAGCGACGGCGTAGTGCCCGACTTCTCCCAGCGTAACGACGGTAGTGCCTGGCGAGACTTTACCTTGCAGGCTCCTAACATCAACCATCAGGAACACCTAAGATATGATCGCATAGATGGGACATTAGGAAGCGTATTCGACGGCAATCAACACCGCCGTGACATTTTCAGCATCGCAAGACGATGAAACTGAAAATCATGGTGAGTCTTTTCCTGGCTACCTTAAACTTGACTTGCCTACGCGAGGTAGACTTGGTTCAGACAGACGCAAATGGGGTAGCTATTCAGCTACCCCATTTGTGGAAGTCGTCGCTTAGCGATGGCACATTAGGGTATGGCCTTCGACACGGATTTATCTACAATGGAGGGATTTTATGCGTTGGTATGCGAAAGTCAACCAAGACTCAGTACGCCCAAAACGGAGAGCAATACCTGGTGTTCAAAGACGTAAACACTGGACAAAACTTATGGAGTTGGGATGACCGCATTGAGCAGCAAAGCTATTTTAACATTACAAAAGGAATTGCCTTCTATGAAGGACGAATGTTATTCTACGATCAAAAGTATCAGTATTGCATTGATACGCAGACGGGCCGGACGGTATGGAAAGTAAGACGAGATATAGAATACAATCCGACGATGAGCCAGTTAGGACCGTTATTTTTTGCAACGGCTACCGATGAGGCTCGTACTGGCAAAGGTTTGTTTGCTTCTTCAATTCTTAAAGGCAACATAAATAGTGGAAGTATTCAGTATATATCGACTCCGACCTATAGCCGAGAGTTTGTTAGTAAGAATTCAGCTTGGGTGGGTGATGTTACCAATGTGGTGCCAGTCATCCGGGATGTGGATACACTCTTAATAATACCTCATACGGAGATGGGACCGGAAGCTAAATTTACTGTTAATCGCTGTTTTTTAAGTTTGTACAATTTATCGCAACACAAGTGGATGTACGAACGTGCGGAACTGAGCAGAGCTGAGCTTGGCGGAACTACGTCAATCATGCCAATTGTCATCAGCAACCGGATATATGTGACTGTGCTTCCCTCTGTTCATTGTTTTGACCTAATGACGGGTAAACGAATCTGGGACACCCTGCTTGAACAACGACTAACAGGATTTTCAGACTTAATCATGGCAGATAATAAGCTATTAGCCAACAGTTTGTTAGCTCGTCTTCACTGCCTTGACCCGCAAACCGGAGCCGTTTTGTGGTCGCAAAAGTCAAGTGCCGTGGGTAGTGACCTGTACTATCAGGACGGGGTGGTCTACTACATAGCCAGTAAAAATCTGCTGGCCGTCGAGGTAGCTACGGGCAAACTGCTCTGGGACCTGCCTTCGCCCGATGCCCGCGAAGAAAAACGCAGCGATTCTTGGTTCGGCGGCTTTGTAACGGGCGTACCGGGTAAGAACGGTCAGAAGGGAAAGATATACGCTACTACCAACCTCAACCTGTATTGTTTCGATGCGGCCAGGTAAAAAAATGCACGGGTGGGCAGAAGGAACGCATCTTCACCCGCACGGGCTATCATACGTACTGCTTTGAAGCGATCAAGTGAACAGGACAGACATAAGCGGTAAAACAGGGGAATACTATACTATCTATACTAACCCCCTATAGCTATGAAACGACTTCTCCACTGCTTAACCCGTCCGAGTCGAAGTTTCTTCGGCTTCTATCTGCTGGCCCTCACAGCCAGTGCTCAGGTCGGGCCACCTGACTCCACGGTAGTGTCCGGCAGCAGCACGGTGCTCAAAATCAGGCCAATGGCATTCGTGTATGCGGGATTAAATCTGGCCGTTGAGCAGACCCTCGGCAAACGAAGCAGTGTGCAACTCGACGTGTACGAGACGATTGGCAACGGATTATTCGTACGGGTTTTGGGGAGAGGGCGGAGTCTGTCGGGCTCGTTCCATTACTACCCGTTAGCCAAACAAACGGCTCCCAATGGGCTGTACGTCGGGTCGAAACTGAGCTACAGCCGGGTAAGCAATTCCAGTTTGGTGCGGTTGATTACGTTTTTCGACGGCACGGGCGATGTTGCACTATGGTCGGCGCAGGCCTCAGTAGGATACCAATACGTTTCACGTCGGAACATCGTGCTGGACGCGCAGGTCGGCATGGGTTTTCTGCACAACCTGACCTATTACCGGGGCGGCTTGTCGGGCCAACCCGCCACTGAACGCCGGACCCGGTTTGCCCCCACGATACCCTCTTTAGCGGTGAGCGTAGGCTACCGGTTTCGACATCGGCGAAATTGGTAGCGGTTCTTCATGCCAACGAAACAAAACTCCCTCGATGTGACAGGCGTATCGGGGGAGTTTTGTTGGGACAATAAACGTCGGTGGTACTACGACTGCGAAGTTGGCACGGCGTTGTCTTTGGTGCCATACCGCTTGCGGAACTTGTCCACCCGACCGGCTGTATCGAGCAGAACGTTCTCAATTTCGGGCTGACCTATTCTATTGATACAGGGAGGAATTCAGCGATAAACAACGTATTGAGCAAAGCATCGGCTGTCTTAAAAAGCCGAACCTCCCGATGTACACTGACAGCCGAAGCTAACTGAATCACGTCAAGACTGCGAAGCCCACGTTGACCATATTTATCGAGCAGTTGGCAGGATAGTTGAAGGAGAAGCTCGTCAACTGGTATAAACGTGTAGGCAGGATAATCTTTATCGAAAGCATCGAGAAGTAACGTGGCATTCTGAACCGTGATTTCGTTCATGCGGACCTTACGCCAGACAATAGAACGAAATTCAATAGTAGCTATTCCGGTCGTGCCTTAATTATGGACATTGAGTCTGAAAAACAGATGGTTAATCAGTAACCCAACTACGGTATCATGCATTAGAACCGACTTGGAAAAGCAGATCGTTCGACGAGCCAACCGTTTGATCCGGGTACGCAAATCCAGATGTTTTCGCTCAATGCTTTGCATTTGGTCCTTGCCCGCCTGATGAATTTCAGCCGGTAATTCGTCATAGTAAGCCCACCAGTAGTCAGTAAACCAACGGCTAACCGAAATGCCAGCCTGAGTCAACAGAGCCAGCAACTGCCGAAACGTGGCGTTTGTGCGCCGACCAAAAACAAACGCCACAACCTGACCCGTATCGTGATCTTCGGCCCACCAAAGCCAGCGTTGATTACGCTTTTTTTGCACGTAAGACCACTGCTCGTCAGCTTCTAAGCGAATGCGTATCTGTGTTTCCTTGTGTTCATAAGCCGGGTTTACAGCGACGAGGGTTTGGGCTTTTTTTTCAGTACGCTCATGACTGTATTCATGTTAATCTTCAACACGCGGGCCGTATCCCGGATGCCACTGCCATTAAGGGCCATATCGATGACCTGTTCTTTGATGCCCGGCTCGTGGGCGCGGTGGGCGTACAGGAGTTGAAAACTGCGGCCACAGGCTTCACATTTGTAGCGTTGGTGGGCATTAGTACTGACTCCTTTGCGCCGAACTTTATCTTGGTTGCCGCAGTAGCGACACGAAACAATGATAGTTACCATGTAATCAAGACGAAAAGTCCATACTTAGGTCACGACCGCTATTCCAGATAAATAAACCTGCTCAATAGATTGATGTTTGAATAGCTGGTCTAATTCGGTCGAGTCACTCTCCTAAAAATACAGCTTAAATAAGG
>JAYTAC010000734.1:0-6678 GCA_043737755.1 Spirosoma sp. | reverse complement strand
GTTTGGGCGCGTATCTGCTGCGCAACGGTAAGTACCTCGATGATAACGGCACCGCTAATCCAGCCGACGACTTCATCGGCCATGATGCCAAGGGCACGCAGGAACTGCTTGTCGCCCTGACCCGCGTCATGAATTACGCCCGCAAGCAGGGCGTGACCGTTATTGCCGCAGCCGGTAACGATGGAACCAATGGCAACAGAGACGGTTCGGGACTGAGCATACCGGCCAACCTGCCCAACGTCATTTCGATCTCGGCTACTGCACCCATAGGCTGGGCAGCCAATCTGGCTACTAACCTCGACCTCCTCACTTCATACTCCAACTTTGGTACGCCCGACATCACGTTTGCGGCACCCGGTGGCGACTCCGCCTATGAGGGCGGTTCTTGCACGGTAGCCGGACGCAGATTGCCCTGCTTTGTTTTTGATCTGGTGCTGAGCACGGGTAACGGGATCAACCCCAACGGAAACTACTATTTCTCGGCCGGTACGAGCATGGCTTGCCCCCACGCGGCTGGCGTAGCGGCTCTGATCGTCGGCAAAAACGGCGGCCCAATGGACCCTGCCCGCGTCGAAGCGGCTCTTCGGGCCTCGGCGGACGATCTGGGCAAAACTGGTCGCGACCCACGGTACGGATACGGCCGCGTAAATGCGTTCAAAGCCGTTTCGTCGGTACAATAAAACGGGTTGATTTTGCCAACAAAAAAGGCTGTCTCAAGTGGGGCAGCCTTTTTTGTTGGTGATTACCGGAACCCTGAATTTCCCGTGCCCCGCTCGTACAGCAGTTTGCCCGTTCGTTTGACTTCGTCTTTGAATGTTTGGTTGCCGATGGGATCCCAGTGGGTCACGTCGAAAAAGAACGGCATAGGGCTGTCTTCTTCCAGATTGGTCAGGTTACGATTACTCAAATTCCTCCGCCAGCCGTCGGTTGGGTAATAAACCTGCAAGGTCTTCAGAGACCTTGCAGGTTTGGTTCATCCCCTCATCGTGCCGAAATTTCGTGACCCCCACCAGTACCTTGCCGTTCTGCACCGCGTCGATTTTGGCCCGGTACGCCCGCTCGATTTCGTCGGTGATGAACCCGGCCGCAAACGCTTTTGCGAAGCCACCGCGCTGTTCAACGTCTAAGAACAGCGTCCACGCGGTTTCGGTCAACTGCTGCGTCAGTGTTTCGATGTAATACGAACCTGCCGACGGGTCGGCTACTTTGTCGAAATAGCCTTCTTCTTTCAGCAGCACCGATACGTTGCGGGCGATTCGACCAGCAAACTCACGGTCGGAATCTGTGGCTCGTTGCCCTAAAACAGCGTCGTAAGGCCGGACGGTCAGCGCGTCGCAGCCGCCTACCACGGCCGCCATTGCTTCGGTCGTGGCCCGGAGCAAATTGGTGTACGGTGTCACGGCTGCGTCATAAAAAGCCGACGTTTGGGTGTGAATAAACAGGGCGGAATGAGAAGTAATCAATGGATAGTAGCTGATAAACCGGCTGAACAGCACGCGCCCGGCGCGGAGTTTGGCGATCTCCATAAAATAACTCGTCCCGACCGATACCGACAGCATCGTTTTCGGGATAAGCTGGTCGATGGTCAGCCCGGCGTCGGTCAGTGCGTCGTAGACGTCGGCTACCGTTGCCATCATAAATGCTAATTCCTGGGTGGCGGTGGCCCCGGCGTTGTGGAAGGCGTGGCTACTGGCGCACACGGTCCTGAACTGGGGTGAGTCGGCCGTCAGGCGGGTTGCTTCGGCCACGTCGACGCCCGCATCGGTGAGCAACCCGCCTTTGAGTTGATAGGGTGCCCCGCTTTTCAGTGCCGTTACGAAGGTCGCCGGATCGAGGGCACCCGTGCGGAAGAAAACCGGCGTGTCGCTGAGTTTGACACCGTTGAGGAGCCGCGACAGCCGCTGTGCGATTGCATCGCCGGTTTTGAGGGCGGGTATTGTCAGCAGCAGCGCATCGGCCCCCCGCGTGAGGGCGTCGCGCAGGCGGGCGTTATCGGCCGGGGCATCGTCGGTGAGGTTGTAGCCCGGTGCATTGAGCCAGCCGGGCACCGGCTTCTGCGCTTGCTGAATGCCGGTCAGGAGTGACGTTTGGGGCTGATCGTCAGCGGTATAGTACGGCTCCGCCACAAATCCTTCGCCGGTATGCCAGCGCAGACTCTCGGATGCGGCCGGGTCTTTCAACTCGTTTTGCACCTGAGTCAGCCAGGCAGATTTGTCGGCTGGGGGGAAATCGGTCGTTGGGTGCGGCTCCATCAGGCGGTGATAACAGTGTGCCGGTAAAAGTAACGCTTTCTCTTTTCGGGGGCAAAACTCCCTTCTGACTGGTTTGCGGGCCTGTGCGTTTGCATTATTCAAAGGGATTAGTTTGTGCTCTTGGCCGTCCGTCCGAATCGCGTAATTTTAGCTTAACAAACGACGACGACGGCACCGCGCCTGCCTCCGCAGGCGAATGAAAAAAACGTGGCCCAGTCCGCCCCACCCGCCCCGATAAACCACTACATTTGTCTCCCTTTTTTGAGCACCCGAACCACCCGCAGCACCCATCATATCTAGTCAGGAATATCGTGAACGGAACGAATCAGTCAGGAATGCAGCGCGAAGTAACGACGGTATGGAACCGCTGTCTGGCCGTAATCCGGGAAATCGTGCCCGAACAGAGTTTCAACACGTGGTTTGAACCCATTGTGCCCATGCGGCTCAACGGCCACGTGCTCACCATTCAGGTGCCGAGCGAATTTTTCTACGAATGGCTTGAAGAAAACTTCGTCCACGCCCTGCGCAAAGCCCTCGACACCGCTATTGGCCGCGAGGGACAACTCGAATACTCGATCATTGTGGACAAGGGCGACGAGAAAAATCACCCGCTCACCGTCAACGTGCCCACTACCAAATCGACGCAGACCTCCAAGCCCGACAATGTGAACCCGGTGCTGCGAAGCCCGTTCCAGCTTAAAGACCTCGATTCGCTCACCCTCGACTCCTACCTGAACCCCACCTACACCTTCGACAATTACGTGGAGGGCGACTGCAACCGGCTGGCCCGGTCGGCGGGCTACGCCGTGGCCGAGCGACCCGGCATCACGTCGTTCAACCCGCTGATGATTCACGGGGGTGTGGGGCTGGGGAAAACGCATTTGGTACAGGCAATCGGCAATTTCATCAAAAACAACAACCAGAATAAGTTCGTCCTCTACGTTACGTCGGAGAAGTTCACCAACCAGTTTCTGAACGCAATCCGCTCCGACGGCATCCGTGACTTCACCAGTTTTTACATGCAGGTCGATGTGCTGGTGATCGACGATGTGCAGTTTTTGCAGAAGAAAGAAAAAACGCAGGAGATTTTCTTTCACATCTTCAATCACCTCCACCAGTCGGGTAAGCAGATCATCATGACCTCCGACCGGGCACCGAGGGCATTGGATGGACTGGAAGACCGGCTGCTGTCGCGGTTCAAGTGGGGGCTGTCGGCCGATTTGCAGACGCCCGACCTCGAAACGCGTATTGTTATCATCCAGAAAAAACTCCAGGCTGAAGGCGTTTACATCGAAGCCAACGTGATTGAGTATTTAGCCCACAGCATCAACACCAACGTGCGCGAACTGGAGGGCGTCATTGTGTCGCTGATGGCGCAGGCGTCGCTCAACCGGCGCGAAATCGACCTCGAATTGGCCAGGCAAACGCTGCGAAGTATCGTCGTTGACTCGGAGCGCGAAGTCACCATCGACTCAGTGCAGGAGGCCGTTGCCGATTTTTACAACGTCACCATCGCCGACCTGAAAGCCAAGAGCCGCAAGCGCGAATTGGTGCATCCGCGTCAGGTTGCGATGTATTTGGCCAAAGAAAAGACCGATCTGTCGCTTAAGTCGATTGGCTACCACTTCGGCGGGCGCGACCACAGCACCGTCATTCACGCCGTTCAGACCATCAGCGACTTAGCCGCCAAACACGCCGAGACCCGCGAGATTTTGGTCAAACTAAAGGCCCTGTTCCGGTAACCACGTCTTTTCTCATGCTGCGGTTTTTGTCGCGAAGCGAAATTGATACCGTCGCGTGGGATGCCTGCGTGGCAGGGTCGGCGCAGCGAGTCGTTTACGGCTATTCGTGGTATTTGGATGCCGTTCTGCCGCAGCCGGGCTGGAAATGGGTTGGAGTGGTCGACGTGGGTGAAACGGGTGCGTATCGGGCCGTGATGCCGGTGCCGCTGCGCCGTAAGTTTGTGGCCGGGGTCGCGTACGATTGGGTGGTGCATCAGCCGATGTTCTGTCAATTCCTGGACGTTTTTTCGCCCGACGAAACCTGTGACCCAACGCTCTTTCTGCGGGCCGTTCAACAGCGATATCGCTACGGATCGGTGTTGTGCCTGCGTCCGTACCCCAATTCATCACTCGGTTTTGACGTCGTCCGGCAGCGAACCACGCACGTACTCGACCTGTCGGCCGGTTACGAAATCATTCGCCGAAACTACACTCGTGACCGCCAGGTGAACCTGCGCCGGGCCGAACGCTACGGCTGGACCATTACTGATGCAACCGACCCGTTGCCGTTGCTGACCCTGTTTCGCGATTATCACGCCGACGGAATCGACGGTGGGGTGGGAGACTGGGCGTATGACATCCTGCGTCAGTTGATTCACGAGCTACAGGCGCGAAAACTGGCGATAATCCGGTACGCACTGTCCGATGGACGAGTTGAAGCGGGTGCGCTGTTCGTGCGGGAAGGCAGCCGGATCGTTTACCTGTTCAATGCCGCGTCGGAAACCGGTCGGCGGGGCAACGCCCGGACACTGCTGATCGACCGGATCATTCAGGAAAATGCCGGACGGAATAGCACGGACAAGCCGATTTTGTTCGACTTCGAGAGTCCGCACAAGGTCTCCATCGTGGATTTTTACCGGAGTTTCGGAGCCACCGAAACCGTGTTCCGGGAGGTGCGCTGGAACCGGCTGACGCTTGTTGAGCGGGCAGCTAAAGCGGTGGTGACGTGGATTCGCCAAACAGGGCGACCTTAACAAACAACGAATGCCATTACTTGGAGTAATGGCATTCGTTGTTAAGGTCGCCCGTTCCATCTCAAAAATACCGCAGCGGCTGTTTGAGACCGTTGTTGCGCTTCAGGTCCATCACCATCGACCCTACGAACAGGTCGATCTCTACCTTCACCGGGACTTTATTGGCGTCGTCGGAGACGA
This sequence comes from Spirosoma sp., assembly GCA_043737755.1. Lineage (GTDB taxonomy): Bacteria > Bacteroidota > Bacteroidia > Cytophagales > Spirosomataceae > Spirosoma. The sequence goes on along the minus strand of JAYTAC010000734.1, from coordinate 1,491 downwards.
AAATACGAATCGATTCTTCTTCTTTGAACAGCTTATTTTGGGGCAGTACCGGGTTAAGCCGGATCACGTTGATTTTGCCGTTTTTGGTTTTAATCGAAGTTTTACCCCGGTAGCGGACCTTCATGTTGTAGACCGTATCGTCGTAAAAGGCAGGTACTTCAATTACCTGCCCGTCGCCGAGCCGGTTGAAGTCGATAGTGCGCAGGAAAAAATAACCGCTGATGAAATCGTGCACGTTGTCGGGCACCTTGAACGTGTCGCGCTCGGTGCGTTCTTCGGCTTTGGCGGTGTTGGTGGTGTGGTTGAACGTAATGTTTTCTTCTTTGCGGTAGCTGTTTTCCTGGATGTTGGAGTAGAATTTCTGGGGCAGAATGGCCGACGTGTCGATGTAGGAACGCCAGGTGTCGCGGATGCGCGTGACCAGATCGAATGCGCCCACCGTCCGCCCATCGACGTTGACGCGGTAGCACGGGCGATCATTGACTTTGTAGAGCGTTGGGCTGACGTCGACGGTTGCTTCGGCCGCGTTCAGAAAGCCGTAGTGAACGCGGTACTCGAGGTGCTCGCCCAGCCCGAAACTGGTGTTGACCACGCGCCGGTATGCATTCAACATTGTGAAACCGGTAATCAGAAACGCACTAACGACAAGACCAATCAGATACTTCTTCATAACAGCCGCCCACCAATCGGGCCTCGTTTACAGCGATGGATAGGTTTGTTTGAGGTAGGTTAAATACGCGTTGAAATTGCCCCGGAACCGATTCTCGAATTCCTGACGAAAGCGATTCTGCTGATTTCGGTACGTCAGATACCCCATAAAATACGCGTTATTGGGTAGATTTAGTTTGTCGGGCCGACGCTTTTTTACCGAACGTACCTTTGTTTGGCTCCGTTGGTCGGTAATCGTATCCGCCGAATCAACGATTTGGGCGATGGTTTGCCACTTCAACGGTTCTTTGACCGCGCCGGGCGTACCGGGTTTAAACGTCCGGTATAAACTGTCGAGCGTTCGGGTGCCGCGCAGGATGTGTTCGTCGTAGCGTTCGTAAAATGCGTTGGTAGCCAAATAGTCCCGGTACTGAGCCGACGCCCGCCCGTATTTCTGGGCCAGAAACCGCAACGCGCCGTGTTCACCGACAAAGTCAGCCAAGTTCTCGTTGTATTCTAAGTTGTTCTTCACAAAAAGGGTGCCGTGTGTCAGTTCGTGGATAATCAACTCGGCAAGTTGCCCCTCCGACCGGGCGAGGAAACTCGACAGGACCGGGTCGTTCAAAAAACCCAGCGTCGACCAGGCCGACACCTCGCCGATCCGGGTGTCGAATCCGGCTCGTTTCAGTTCCGCCACGGTGGAGTCGGCCCGGTCTTTCTCAAAGAAGCCCTTGTACAAAAACGTGCCCAGAATCGGGAAATACCACTGTTTAGCCACCAATCGGTACGGTTCGGCCCCGGTGATGACCCACAAAATAGGCTTGCCCTGCTGGTCGTAAAACG
>JAYTAC010000733.1:0-2715 GCA_043737755.1 Spirosoma sp. | reverse complement strand
CGACCGCAACGCCAGGATCGTCAACGACGGCGACTGTCGGCACGGTAGTTCCCTTCACCAACTACATTGCTACTACGGCTGAACTGAGCCTGCTCAGTGCTGCCGTAGCACGGGCGGGTCTGGGAACGGCACTAAATGCAGGTCAGATAACAGTTTTTGCTCCTTCAAACGAAGCGTTCAGGGCGGCCGGTATTGCCGATGAAGCAGCCGTGAACGCCATGGCTCCGGACAAGCTGAAGCAGACTCTTCAGTATCATGTAATCAGTGATAAGATTGACGAACCTGCCATTCCCACTGAAGTCAGTACAAGCTACCAAACGCAATTGGCTAACGCCAGGGTCTACGTATACAAGACCAGTGCGGGGCTTATAACGGTGAATAACGCCACGGTTACCAGAGCCAACATACCGGCAGTAAACACAGTTGTTCACATTATCAACCGGCTATTGTCGCCCAACCCACAGAATGTAGATGACTACGCGAAGAGTAATCCTAACTTGTCCTTCCTTGCGGCCGCTGTGGTCCGTGCAGGGACTGATGTGCAGACTGTACTGACGCAGGCGGCCCGCAACGGAATTACTGTTTTTGCACCAACCAACGATGCGTTCAAGGCTGCTGGCTATGCTGATGTAGCGGCTATCAACAGTGCCGATCCTGCCAAATTAGCCAGTATCCTGACCTACCACGTTCTACCGTCGATTGTCTTCTCGCAGACGTTCAAAGATAATGCTGAACTGACCACAGCGCAGGGTGGAAAAGTAACGGTTAGAGTGAGCGGTGGTAAGGTGACACTGATTGGGAAAGGTAACGGCACCAGCGCGTCAAACGTGACCGGCCCTGATATTGCCCTCTCAAACGGTGTTGTACACGTTATTGACCGGGTGTTACTACCTCAGTAAATGCCTGCATCCTGATTGATCGGAGCCTACATCAGGTATTTTATCGTCGTAAAATATCTTTCAGACAAACAAATGCCCCTGGCTGAACAGCCAGGGGCATTTGTTTGTCTGAAAGCAGAGGTATCAAGAACCTGGTATCACAACCGTTGGTCTGTTTCTAAAACACCACAGTGTTTCTACAGTGCGGTCAGGAACGCCATCGTATCCACCCCGTCGGCGTAATCGCTCAGGCCGGGACGCTGGGTCTGACCAAATGGGATGCTATTGTCGAGCCAGCCCTGTGCTGATGCCACCACCTGAATCCTGTCGGCGCGGGTGCTGAGCCACGCGTCGGCATCGGCTTGCATCCGGTAGGTTTGGTAGTACAGCACCGAAATTGGCGAAACCAGTCCGTCGTTTTGCGTTACGAGCAGGTAGCCATTATCGAGGTGAGGGACGGCGTTGATGAGGTAGATCGACTTGTTGTAATCGTAGTTATTCTGGTACTTGTGGTTGTTGAGGTAGTGGGACACCTGCGGCTCCAGCGTTCGGAGCAGGGGCGTAAAATCATACGGTCCGCCGTTGCGGGTCTCGGGCACTAAGATGGTCGATATGTTGCGGCAGCCCAAGCCGTAGTAGTCGGAAATGTCGTGGCCAAGCTTCTGAAACTCATCGTCAGTTTCCTTGCCCATCAGCAGACCCACCGACGTTCGGTTTCTACGGATAATGTGGGGTTTTTTGCCAAAGTAATGTTCGAAGTAGCGGGCCGTGTTGTTGCTGCCGGTGGCAATAAACGCGTCGGCCGCATTGAGCCGCTCTGCCTCCTCAACCCAGCTACCGACAGCCGGATTTATGTCAACTAATTTTTGTATTAAATAATGAATTAGTACAAAATCCTGACCGCTCAGTTTAGCCAGCAGATGGTGACCGCTGAGCAGCACACACAGCAGATCGTGGAAACCAACAGCCGGGATATTGCCCGCCATCACCACGCCTACCGTGCGCGGAGTAACAATGGGTTCGGCTGGGTATTGGCTGAGCCACCAAGTGAGTTTTTCATCGGTAAGGAACTCATTGGCAATGGCTTGCAGTGCATTCAGGGAGTTGCCGACGGTAAACCAGTTGTTGCGGTAGTTGGCCTGCTGGGCTACGTCGGCTAATTCGGGACGGGCTTCGGCTGAGCGCAGAAAATTCCCCAGGGCCACGAACGTTTGAAGCCGTTCAGATTGGTGCATGTATCGGATAAGCAAATGGAATACCCCATTAACGGTTGTGATTTAATTTTAGTTTGGCCCCAAAACTTTAAATAGTTATATTTGTTGTCCACTTTACAAAGACCAAAATCAACCGTTTATAAATCCGTACCACTCATGGCAATCATGATCACCGACGAGTGCATCAACTGTGGCGCCTGCGAACCCGAATGCCCGAACACTGCCATTTACGAAGGGGGCGTTGAGTGGACCTGGAGCGGGGGCACTGAACTGACCGAGGTTGATTTTGGCGATGGCACGGTTGTGGGCGGCAAGGACCCGCAGACACCGGTCTCGAACGAGTTTTACTACATCGTGAATGACAAATGCACCGAATGTATGGGCTTCCACGAGGAGCCACAGTGCGCGGCCGTTTGTCCGGTAGATTGCTGCGTTCCCGATCCTGAGCATGTAGAGGAAGAAGAAACGTTGCTGGCCAAAAAAGCGTGGCTCCACGCCGAAGCCTGAACGAACCTGCCCAAAATCAGCGTGAAAAAGCCTGACCAACTGCTGGTCAGGCTTTTTGCGTTATGACCGTTTTCCGGGTTATAAATGATTGATGTGTGGGTTCTGAGTAGAATGTA
>JAYTAC010000732.1:0-2725 GCA_043737755.1 Spirosoma sp. | reverse complement strand
GTAGGGACAAAGGCGTAGGATAGGCCGGTTTATCGGCTATTGCCTCCGGTCGCTGGGCTAAGCGTACTCGACGGGCCGCTGCCGCAGCTAACAAATCGGGTGGGACCTGCTTGGTACCCATCTCGGTTATGGGCTTGGGCATGTAGTGCGTAGTCGGTGCCGCAAAGCCCAGTTCGGGGGTAGCCAGTTCGGCCAATGGGGTACGAAGCCACTCGTAGAAAGCGGACTGCCGACCATCAAACGCAGCCAGCCCGTGACCCAAGAGTTCTTCCAGGAGCAGGAGTCGTTCAGACAGGGGCACCGAGAGATCGCCCTGATGCTGGTTGTAGAGGTTTCGTTCGGTGACGCCCAGTATGCGGGCCATCTCTTTTTTGGTCAGCCCCGCCAGTGCTGCTATCTGATCGACTTGGGCACGCGGTAGTTTACGGCGGGCCTGTAGAATGAGGTCATCGGTGGGGAAGCCCCACCCAGATGCTGAATGGGATTCAAGAGAGGCAGCCATAAGTGCAGAAATTTTGCACAAACATAGCTGAAGTTTTTCAGTTGAAGTTTTCTTGTAGGTTGGATGGAGTTAGCTGTCAGGTTTTCTTAATAGCGACACAGCTAATCCACCACCCTCAAAATATACTGTACCGCTTTAATCACTATTTTTCATCAGTACGCACTCTATCAATAGCTTTCTACTAACAGGTCAGAAAAACCACGTTCAAGCAAAAACTCGTGAACAAGTTTTTGCTTGAACGTGAAAAGGCTTTTTTCGGCCACCTCCTCCTACTTAGCTACCGTTCAGTAAAACGTCCAATTCGGGCCGGGGCTAACCCAGATGTGGCATTTGATGGCAGCGGCCAACCGTCTGGAAGCCCTAATGCCGTTTACCCTGCCTGGCAACATACGGCGCCGATAGCATGGATTTGATGACACGGTGAGGATTTATCAGGGCGGCCTGTGCCGTACGATTCTGCAAAGAGACCCTATGTTGAGCAGATTAAAAATCCCCGCCTACCGCTCGAAGCAATGCCACCACATATTGTACTTCCTGGGACTTAAACTGGACCAGTAATTGCTCGGCGGAGAGAATAGTACGTTGGGTATCGAGCACCTCCAGATACGTCGTGAGGCCGCGCACGTAGCGTTCGGTCGTGCGAGCCAGTGGTCAGTACCTGCTCCTGAGCCGTAAGTTGCTGCCGAAGAAGCGTAAGATTGTCAATGGCGGTTTCGGCTTCACGCTGGGCTATTTGCAACGCCTGCTGGTAGGTCTGCCGGCCCGTTTGGGTTTGCTGCCGCGATAAATTGACCAACTCCCGATTTCGACGACCTTCATACAGTGGTACCGATGCGTTGACACCCAGTAAATACGTGGAGCTTGCTGGCACAGGCCAGTACTTTAACTGGTCCGACAATAACCCTCCTGAGCCAACAACGGTGACCCGCGGACGAGTGGTGGCCTGCTGAAGCACAGCCTAGGCCTCGGCAATCTGAATCTGTCGTTCAAATTGCTCTAAATCAGGACGCCGACGAAGCAGGTCGGGGGTGACACTGGCGAAGGAAAATGTCGGAATGGTGGTGGGCAAACTCCCGGCATCAAGCGAAAACAGGGCCGGTTCCTGAGCCACTAATTGAGCCAGTCCATTCACCAGTTCGGTGCGGGCGCGCTGCAAACTTACGAGTTGCACCCGCAACTGGGCCACATCGGTTTCGGCGCGTTGGGTATCGAGAATATCCGCCAAACCAACGCGGTATCGCTCACGGGCAATGCCAACGGTGGAGTCGCGGGTCACAATATTTCGCCCAAAAACAACCTGTTCAGCATCGTTGCCCCGAATGAGGAAATACGTCCGGGCTATTTCGGTGGCCAGCGTTAATCGGAACGCCCGGTAATCGGCATCGCTGGCTTGAGCCTGCAAATCGGCCACCACCATACCCGACCGAATTCGTTTAAACAAATCCAGTTCGTAACTGGCATCAATAGGCGACAACTGAAATGTGTTCAACTGAAAGCGGGGCAGGCGGTCGGAGGCAATCGGGATCGCTATCGGACGATGCTCCGACAAACTTTGGGTGGTAACAAGCACACTGCTCCGAACAGATGGCAACAGAAACGATTGGGCAATGCGAACCCGGATACGTGCTTCTTCTAATCGACTAAGGGCAGTCCGTAGGTTTGGGCTATTGGTTAACCACTCTGAACAAGTCCTTCCAGTACGGAGTCGCTAAACCGGGCATAACCAGTTGTTGTGTAGTCGGGGGTGGGATTAGCCTGAGCCAGGGCAAGGCTGGGAAGCAGACAGATCAGGAGGAGTTTTAGCTTCATCAGGTCTGCGCCGGTTTTTGAGGAGCCCCACTTTGCCGGAGCCTTACTTTCATACTTTCCTTCAGTCGGTTGTTGGGGTTGGTTATCACCCGTTCGTTACCGGTAAGGCCACTCGTTACTTCGATGGTTGTACCATAGTCACGACCGAGCGTAAGGGGTTGAAACCGCACTTTCATATCGGCGTCAGGGTAAACGCATTAAAATGGGGGGGGGCCATATCGTACCGATCTTTGTGGTATGGATTGGACTACTTTCTTTGCCGACGTACCGGACTTTCGACTGAATCGACGTAAACGTCATTTGTTGCTTGATATATTAGTAATCACCTTGTTAGCGGTCATTTGTGGAGCCGATGACTGTGAAGAAATCGCCCTCTATCTATGGTCGCCAGAAAGAACTATTTCTGCGCGCTTT
>JAYTAC010000731.1:0-2728 GCA_043737755.1 Spirosoma sp. | reverse complement strand
GGTTCGTGCGTTGGGTAATCCAACTCAGTCCGAAACAATCACGGTCGACGTGCGCGGAGCCGAAGGCCAGTCGCTCCGCCTGACGGTGCGCGACATGCAGGGCCGTACCGTGAGTGGTGAGGTGGTTAAACAGGCGGAAGCTGTTGAGCGGCACACGCTGAGTCTGGGCCGGACGCCGGGAGTGTACCTGCTGCAAATCAGTACACCAACCCGGAGTCGGACGCTGAAGGTACTTCGGCAGTAATCAGGTCGCTTCTTTATCTGATAGCAAAGGCCGAAACACACTACGTTTCGGCCTTTGCTGTTTCCGCTGATTGGTAATAAACGAACTGGTTTCTACCTTAGCACTGCACTCCTCGCTGTTGATCACCATGAAAAAACAATTCCTTTTCCTCGCTTTATTCACCTGCTCGTCTGTCTTCGCTCAGGAAACTGTTTATCAGGCGTTTGAGGTGGACAGTGCCGCCCAGCCGCACGGTGGGATGGGTTATCTGACCGCGTTTCTGCAAAATAACCTGCGCAAACCAGTTACCGCCGAGTCGAAAGGTACTGGCGGGCGGATTGTGGTGAGTGGTATCGTTGAGGCCGATGGTCAGGTGACCGATGTGAAAGCCGTTCAGACTAAGTTTCCCGATCTGAACCGTGAAGCTGTGCGGGTGTTCAGCCGGTTCAGCGCGTGGCAACCCGCCCAGAAAGGAGGTAAGGCCGTTCGGCAGCAGGTGATGATTCCGGTTATATTCGGGCCGAACCCGCCGTTTACCTACGCCGATGGTGCGCGAATTAGCTATTACGACGCCGATAGAAAGCCCGTTGCCGAAGGCAGTGATCAGGCCCGTTATCGGCAGGTTGCGCCCACAGACACTAACGGATTGCCGACGGGTAATACTATGGTTTACAAGGCGAAAGGAGCTGATTGGCAGGCGGACTACATGATTCCGTTTGTCCGTAAAAAAAGTGATCAGCGCAGTCCGTGGGGCACGTCGATTTTCCTCATTGGCTATCAAAACAGCGATAATCAGTGGGAGGGAACTGTGTTTGGCGTGGACGGTACCGGGGTACTGATTAGCCGGATTGAGTATGATAATGGCCGAAGCACTGGTTCTGAGATTACTTACCACGCGAACGGTCTGATTGCCGAGCGGTCTACCGACATTGACGGGAAGAAAAACATGACTTCGTGGTATGCCAACGGGCAGATCAGGCAAATAGAGTCCGTCAATACCGGCAAGCCGATGATGGCCAAAAAAACTGCGCAGTCGGTCAGCGATCCTGATCTGGTTACGGCGTTTTGGGACAGCACGGGTCATCAGCTCGTTCGGAAGGGCAACGGACGGGCGGTTTACGCCCAAATGCGCCGGTCCCGCATTGATACTACCCGGCAAACGCAGTATGTGGAGCAGGGAATGTTCGCGAACGGGTTCAAGCAGGGTGTTTGGACGGGCCGCTACGCCGACAGGTCGTATTTCTACGAAGAGCAGTATGACCGGAGCGTCTGCAAGGGCGGCAAAGCCCAAACTGTCGGCAGCGATATGGTGCGGTACGTGACGCAGCGGCAGCAACCTGAATTCAGAGGGGGCATGAACGGCCTGGGGCAGTTTCTGTCGCAGAACCTGCGCTACCCCGCCGACGCTCAGCGAGCCGGTGTTCAGGGTAAGGTATACATCAGCTTTGTTGTCTGTACCGACGGGACACTCTGCGATTACGAGATCATGAAAGGCGTCGATCCGTCGGTCGATCAGGAAGCCCTGCGCGTGGTGAAAGCCATGAGCGGCCGGTGGAAACCGGGTGCAGAGCGTGGGCAGAACGTTCGGGTCAAATACAATATGCCCATCAACTTCACCTTGCAGTGAATGAAGGCGTCTAACCTGTTCTGTTCGCATTCCAGTCAAAACAGACTGAAGTCTGTGTTACGTGTGTATTTTTGCCGGATAACCTCCGCGTAGATGTCGCTTAAGCAAGTTCCCCTTCATCCCATTCATCAGCAGTTAGGCGCGAAAATCGTGCCGTTTGCGGGCTACGAGATGCCCGTCCGTTACTCCTCCGACCTCGACGAGCACCATACCGTTCGCAACGCTGTCGGCGTGTTCGACGTGTCGCACATGGGTGAGTTTGTGCTTAAGGGCGAGGGTGCATTAGCCCTGATTCAGCGCGTGTCGGCCAACGACGCCAGTACCCTTTTCGACGGCAAAGTGCAGTACAGTTACCTGCCCAACGGCCGGGGCGGTATTGTGGACGACCTGCTTGTGTATCGCATCAGTGAGATCGAGTACATGCTCGTCGTGAACGCGTCGAACATCGATAAAGACTGGGACTGGATCAATCAGCACGTCCGCGAAGACGATGTGGTCACGCTCGTCAACATCTCCGACGATATGTGCCTGTTTGCCGTACAGGGACCGATGGCGGCCAACGCGCTGGAATCGCTCACGCCCGCCAAACTTGATTCGATGGGTTATTACACGTTCGAGAAAACGAATTTTGCCGGTTACGCCAACGTAATCGTGTCGGCAACGGGTTATACCGGTGCGGGCGGTTTCGAAATATACGTGTCCAATCACCAGGCGGAGGGCGTCTGGAATGCGATTATGGATGCCGGGAAACCCTACGGCATCAAACCCATCGGTTTGGGTGCCCGCGACACGCTCCGGCTTGAAATGGGCTACAACCTCTACGGCAACGACATTGCCGACGAAACTTCACCAATAGAAGCGGGACTCGGCTGGGTCAC
>JAYTAC010000730.1:0-6722 GCA_043737755.1 Spirosoma sp. | reverse complement strand
CGCCCCATGCAACTGCTGACCTGGTCGGCCAAATCGACGGCGGGCTTAGACGGGTACGCCCATCGGTTGGCCGACGCGCTGACGCAACCGAACGGACTGGAATTAGCCGACGTTGCGTTTACGTTACAAACCACCCGCGCCCAGTTCAGCCATCGCCGGTTCGTTGTCGCCGACTGTGCCCGTGCCTTAACTGACGCCCTTTGCCGGACCGCCGACGACGTCCCTGCTACTCAGCATCCGCCCGATGAGGTGGTGTTTCTGTTTCCCGGTCAGGGTGCTCAGTACCTCAACATGGGCCGCACGGTTTATGAACGCGAAGCCGTTTTTCGGCAGGCTGTCGATGATTGCGCCGATTACCTGATTCCACACCTCGGTGCCGACATCCGTCATATTATCTACCCCGACATTGCTGATTCGGACGCGGAACAATGGCTCAAAAACACGCGCTACACCCAGCCCGCCCTGTTCGTTACCGAGTATGCGCTGGCCCGGCTGTGGATGAGCTGGGGCATTGCGCCGACCGTGTTGTGCGGCCACAGCATCGGTGAATTTGTGGCGGCTCACCTGGCGGGAGTGTTCAGCCTGACCGACGCGCTGACCCTGATTGCCACCCGTGGCCGAATGGTGAGCGAGTTGCCCCGTGGCAGCATGTTGTCGGTGCGCATGGATGCCGACGTGGTGCAAACGGTGCTGCCGACATCGCTGTCGATGGCCGCCGTGAACGGCCGCAGCCTGTGCGTGGTAGCCGGAGCCGACGAAGAGATCGCTGATTTTGCCCGGCTCTTAGACGAAAAAGAAATTCCCAACCAGCTGCTGGTGACCAGTCACGCGTTTCACTCGGCCATGATGGATTCGATTGTGGACGAGTTCGAGACGGTCGTTGCCGGTATGTCGCTCAGCCGCCCGCAACTGCCCATTGTGTCGACGGTGACGGGCCGGTACATGACCGATGCCGAAGCCACCGATCCGCGCTACTGGGCACGTCACCTGCGGGCAACGGTCCGCTTCGCCGATGCCCTCGACACAATTTTCGAGCAGGCAAATCCGCTCCTGCTCGACGTGGGACCGGGAAACGTGATGGCTACGCTGGCCCGGCAGCAGGCTGGGAGCCGCCCCGCCACGGTGCTCACGAGTTTACTCAAACACGAGGGATTGACGGCGGACTACGCATCGTTGCTCAAAACGCTGGGCCAACTCTGGCAGGCTGGCCTGACACCCGACTGGACCGCTTTTTACGCCGGTCAGCAGCGACGCATCATAAACCTGCCCACCTACGCCTTCGACCGGAAACGGTGCTGGGTCGACCCTATCCTGCCGGGCTTTGCTTCGGACGGTTCGACTTGGCAGACTGTTTCCACCACGGACTATTTTTCACCGGAAATAACACTGCCAACTGAGCCGATTGTCGAATCACCACTCTCTACACCGGTTATCATGAGAAAAACGATACTCTTCGATAAAGTAAAAGCCATATTAGACGATGCGTCCGGTATCGACATGGAGGGCGTGACGCCGGACATGAGTTTTCTGGAAATTGGTCTCGACTCGCTGCTGCTGACGCAGGTAGCCATCACGCTCAAACGCGAATTCGGATTACCCATCACGTTCCGGCAACTAACCGGCGACTACGCCACGCCCGGACAATTGACTGATTACTTAGATCAGAATCTGCCCGCCGATGCCTACCAGCCCGCCCCGATTGCCGCGCCCGTATCCGTTCCGGCGGCATCCGCCCCGGTTCTGTTGGCAGCAACTGCTCCTGCCTTTATCCCCGCCCCGGTAATGATGGTCGGTGCCGACGGTGACTCGGCACTGAGTCTGATTGCCCAGCAACTGCAACTGCTGGCCCGGCAGATAGCCTTGTTGCAGGGTGTTCCGGCCGCGCCCGCTGCTGCTCCCGCTCCGGCCACTCCTGCTGCGCCAATGCCGCAGCCGACGGTGGCCAAAACGGTTCCGGCAGTGTCTGTTTCGGCTTTGCCCGCCCGCCCGGACCTAAGTCCCGACGAGGAAGCCGAACTCAAAAAGCCGTTCGGGGCCACCGCCCGCATCGAGCGGCAGGCGTCGGGTTTGAGTGATAAGCAACGTGATTTTTTGCAGCGGCTCACGGGACGATACAACCAGAAAACGGCGGGCAGCAAAGCCTACGCCCAAGAAAACCGTTCCCACATGGCCGATCCGCGCGTGGTGTCAGGGTTTCGTCCGCTGACCAAAGAAATCGTTTACCCATTGGTGATCAACCGCTCGAAAGGCAGTCGGCTGTGGGACATCGACGGCAACGAATACATCGACGTGCTGAATGGCTTCGGCTCCAACCTGTTCGGCTACCAGCCCGATCTGATTAAAAAGGCACTGCACGAGCAGGTTGAGAACGGGTTTGAGGTTGGCCCGCAGCATGAGTTGGCCGGTGAGGTGAGCCGGTTGGTATGCGAACTGACCGGCTCCGACCGCGCGGCCCTGTGCAGCACCGGCTCCGAAGCGGTGCTGGGCACCATGCGATTAGCCCGCACCGTTACGGGCCGGTCGCTGATTGTGGCCTTCTCCGGCTCCTACCACGGCATCATAGACGAGGTTATCGTGCGGGGCACCAAAAAGCTGAAGTCGTTTCCGGCCGCGCCGGGTATCATGCCGGAGTCGGTGCAGAACATGCTCATTTTAGATTACGGCACCGACGAGAGCCTGCGCATCATCCGGGAGCGGGCGCACGAATTGGCAGCCGTGCTGGTGGAGCCGGTTCAGAGCCGTCGCCCCGAGTTTGTGCCCATCGACTTTCTCAAAGATGTACGCACCATCACCGCCGAATCGGGCACGGCGCTGATTTTCGATGAGATCATCACCGGTTTCCGAATGCACCCCGGCGGTATGCAGCACGTATTCAGCATCAAAGCCGACCTTGCCTCGTATGGTAAAGTCGTGGGGGCCGGACTGCCCATTGGCGTCATTGCCGGTAAGCGCGAATTCATGGACGCCCTCGACGGTGGATTCTGGCAGTATGGCGACGCGTCGGTGCCCGAAGTAGGCGTCACGTATTTCGCGGGGACGTTCGTGCGGCACCCGCTGGCATTAGCAGCCGCCCGCGCGTCGCTTCAGTACATAAAAGATGCGGGACCGGCTCTTCAGCAGGGACTTACGCAGCGGACCAAACGACTTGCCGACGCCATGAACGCCGTTGTCGATGATCGTCAGCTACCGTTCCGCATCGTCCACTACGGGTCACTTTGGAAGATCAAGTTCAGTCAGGAGATGCCGTATGGTGAGCTGCTGTTTACGCTGATGCGCGAAAAGGGTGTTCACGTCTGGGATGGTTTTCCCTGTTTCATGACCGAAGCGCACACTGACGCGGAAATGGATACGGTGCTCAAGCGATTTGTGGATAGTGTCGGCGAGATGACCGATGCCGGTTTTTTTACCGCTAAATCAACTGACGTGCTTCCGGTGTCCCGGAAGGTCGCAGTCGGCCCAGTTTTTGCCGTAAGTACACCGCCCGTTTCCAATGCCCGCTTAGGCCGGGATCGGGCGGGCAACCCGGCCTGGTTTGCGCCCAATCCAGCCCGGCCCGGTAACTATCTACAAGTTGAACTAACCTGAAGCCGGATGGCCGACAGCACTACCAGCGTAACCCTTACTGAGGTTGACTTTGACCCCTTCGCCGGTCCGGTCATTGCGCGTCTGGGATTTACTGCCGAGCCACAGATAGAACTATGGACGGCGTGTGTGCTGGGGGGCGACGACGCCAACCGGGCGTATAATGAATCGGTGTCGCTGCGGCTCACCGGCCCGCTGAACCGGGATGCGCTCGAACGGGCGTGGCAATCGCTGATCGACCGGCACGAGATGCTGCGCTCGGCGTTCAGTGCCGACGGGACGCAGTTTCTGGTGTTTACCGACGTGCCTACCAATATCACCTGGCAGGACTGCAGTGCTCAAACGGATGCCGAACAGCAACAGGCCATTGCCGATTATCTGAAGCAGGACGCGCTGTATGTGTTCGATCTGCTGCGTGGTCCATTGGTTCGGGCGGGGCTGATCAAACTCTCCGATACATCGCATCACCTCACCATCACGGCCCACCACATCGTGTGCGATGGCTGGTCGCTGGGGATTCTGATGCAGGACCTTAGTGCGCTCTACTCGGCGTATGCCCAGCAAATTACGCCCGATCTGCCCGACGCCCCGCTGTTCAGCGAACACGCGCTCAGTCAGCGGGCGTTTGCCGACAGTGACGAGTACCGGCAAACCGAGCAATTTTGGGTCGATCAGTACCGGCAGCCCGCCCCGGTGCTGAATCTGCCGACCGATTTCCCCCGCCCCGCGCTGCGTACCTACAAAAGCGACCGCCGGGATTATGAATTGGACGAAGCGTTGGGGCAGGCCGTGAAAACGATGGGCGTAAAGGCCGGTTGCAGCTTCGTGACCACCCTCATGGCCGCGTTCGAGGTGCTGCTGCACCGGCAGACCGGGCAGACCGATCTGGTGGTGGGGTTGCCCGCAGCGGGGCAGTCGGCAACGGGCAACGACCGGCTCGTGGGTCACTGCGTCAACCTGCTGCCCCTGCGCAGTTTCCCCGCGCCCGACCTCCCGTTCATCGGGTTCCTGAAGCAGCACAAAGAGGTAATGCTCGATGCGTTTGAGCATCAGCAGCTAACATTCGGCCGGTTGCTTCAAAAGATAACCGTTCCGCGCGACCCGTCTCGGGTGACATTGGTGCCGGTGATTTTTAACGTGGACGTGGGTCTGGCCGATGGTGTCCTGTTTCACGGTCTTGAATACAGGCTTGTCAGCAATCCCCGGCAGTACGAAGCGGTCGATCTGTTTCTGAACATCGGTGGTTCCGAAACCGCGCTTACGCTCGAATGGTCGTACAATTCCCAACTGTTCCGCCCCGAAACCATTGACCGGCTGATGGCCGAATTTGAGCGGCTGCTCCGGGCCGTGGTTGCCGACCCCACCATTCGACTCGGCCAGATTCCGCTGACCGACCACCGCGCCCTAACGATGCAGTTGGCTCGGTTAGCTGAGTGGAACGACACCCGCGCCGACTATCCCCGGAACGTGCCGTTGACGCAGCTACTGACGCAAACGGCCCGCCGGTATGCCGACAAAACGGCCCTGATCGTCAACGACGAACGGATGAGCTACCGGATGCTGGATGAAACGTCCAATCGGGTGGCTTGTCACTTGCAACGCTTAGGCATCGGACCGGGCGACGTGGTGGGTGTCATGCTGGACCGCTCATCGAGTCTGCTCGTGGCCCTGATTGCCGTGATCAAAGCCGGAGCCGCTTACGTACCCGTCGATCCTGATTACCCCCATGACCGCATTGCGTTTATGCTCACCGACTCGGTGGCCCGCCTGCTGATTACGTCGGAGACATACGCCGGACGGTTAGCGCACCAAATCCCGGAACTGCTGATTGAAAACGCCCTGACTGATTCGGCAACTGACGCGACCGACCCCACCGCTCCCGACCAAACGGCCACGGGCAGCGATCTGGCGTATATTTTGTACACGTCCGGTTCGACGGGGAAGCCCAAGGGCGTGATGATCGAGCACCGCAGCCTTGTCAACCTGCTCTACAGCATGATCGACTGGCCCGGTATGACGAGCGACGACGTGCTGCTGGGCGTCACGACGGTGTCGTTCGACATTGCCGGTCTGGAGCTTTTTCTGCCCCTGCTGACCGGCGCGACATTGGTGCTGGCCGATGCCGCCACGACTAAAGACGGCCGGGCGTTGCTGGAGCGGCTGTCGGACCAACGCGTGGCGGGGGAGTCGATCACGATGATTCAGGCGACGCCCGCGACCTACAAAATGCTGCTCGCGGCTGGCTGGCAGGAGCCGTTGCCGCTGAAAATCCTGTGCTGTGGCGAACCGATGTCCAATGACCTCGCCCGGCGGCTTATTCCCCGCTGCGGGTCGCTGTGGAACATGTACGGCCCGACCGAAACGACGATTTATTCGACGGGAACCCGCATCATCAACCCCGACGACATCACCATTGGCCGACCCATTCACAACACGCAGGTGTACGTCGTGGATGAGCACTTCAACCCGCTGCCGGTGGGGGCCGTGGGCGAGATTTATTTGGCGGGCGACGGTGTGGCGCGGGGCTACTGGAACCGCCCCGACCTGACGGCTGAGCGGTTCATTTCCAATCCATTCAGTGCCCAACCGGGTATGATGTATCGCACGGGCGACCTCGGTATGTTCACCGAAACCGGTGACGTCTACTGTTTGGGGCGGGTCGATCAGCAGGTGAAAATCAGAGGACATCGCATTGAGTTAGGAGAGATCGAAAACACGCTCAGCCGAATCAGCGACATTGGTGAGGTGGTGGTGATGGCCCGCGAAGACCGGCCCGGCGATCAGCGGTTGGTTGCCTACGTCGTTCTCCGTGCCCGGCTGCTCAGCGGTCATGGCGCGGCAGGTGAGGGGCCGTCCGTTGGCGGGGTGCTGCCAGAGCAGGTCAGAAACTGGAAAAACCGGGCGGGCGAAACATTGCCCGATTACATGGTGCCGACCGATTTTGTGATGCTGTCGGCACTGCCCCTCACCCCCAACGGCAAGATTGACCGCAAGGCACTGTGCAAACCATCATCGGCGATAATCACCGGCGATGGGTCGGACAAACCGGCAACTGAGGAAGAAGCCTTGCTATTGTCGATCTGGACCGACATCCTCGGGCGGGCGTCCATTGGCGTTCAGGACGACTTTTTTGAGTTGGG
>JAYTAC010000729.1:0-15824 GCA_043737755.1 Spirosoma sp. | reverse complement strand
GGTGGAGCTTGATTCGTCGTCCGGGTACACAAAACGACCGGGGTACCCAGGTGGGGGCCAGCCGCAAAACGCCCTCGCCCTGCTCCAATGCTTTTTGTGCCACGCTCACTGCCAATGTTGTTTCCATTCAGGGTTAGGTTTAGGTCAGCGCGAAGCTGAAGAGTTCAGAAATTGATTGACTTGTGTTTGGTGAACTGGCTGATTTGCACCGGGTTGTGCAGCACCTCGATTTCCAGATCGTAGGTCCGGGTTTCGCCCGGTGCCAGAAACAACAGCGTCCCCTGCTCTCTTGCTTTCGCTTGTCCGATGGGTGGATGGGTGCCCGGTTCCATGCCCGTGACGTACTCGCCCCGGCCCCAGTGCTGCCAGTTGGTGAGCCACGGTAGCTGGGCTTTGGGGAACCGCATTGCCACCGCCAGACCGAGTTGCGGGTTGTGCAGTCCGGCACTGCACCAGCCGGTGTCGTTGGGCGTGGCGTCGATAAATGCAACCGCTTCGCCTGTGCCGCTGTGCGCGTCCATCGGCGCGGGGCAGGTTTTGAAATCGTAGCCCTCCCGGAAAATATTGCCGTTGATGCCGCCCTCCCGCGCCTGCCAGTTGCCTTGCCAGATGAGTTTGGTGCCCTCATCGGCTAATGGCCAGCCGAAGTTAACGTGGTACAGCAGCATGTGGGGGGCCGGGGTGTTGGCGCGGTTGATTACCTCATCGTGAATCTGAATCGCAGGCTGACCGAGCGTTCCCGAAATGGTCCGTTTCAGTTCTAAGCTGGGGCCGAACACCGTCGTTTCCCGCATCCGTCCGGTAAGGCTGAAATCGAGTTTTCCGGCAACGGGATCGGGCTGAACGATGGATTCGATCTCGGCGGGATTGTTGCTGATTCGGCCGTGAATGCCCCGTTCGCCGTACTCGTCCCGTTCGGGACCACCCACGTGACTCAGCCCACAGGTCGTCAGCAGGCCACCGTTGAAGGTGCGGAGCCAGTCAAGTCCGCGATCCGAAAAGGGCTGGGGCGGGGTGATGCCCGAGTGACTCAGCCAGGCTAAGCTATGCTGGTTGTAGAACGCGTCGGCGATGTCCATCGCCCGGTCCAGCACTACTTTGTAGCGCAGTCCCGTCCCGGTGTTGATCCAAGCAATGCGGGTTCCTCGAGCGGCTCCATTGTCGAGTACGGATGTTTCGATGCCGCCAAGCTGGGCCGGGTTCGAGAGTTTATCTGTCCGGGGTTGCGGTGTCAAGGGTTCGTTCGTGGTTTGTAGTTCGTGTCGTTTTACCCCACGGCAGCGGCCGACCGTCCCAATCCCTCCCCTTAAAGAAAGGGGAGGGGCTTGCGCCAAGACCAATCCTGCTGATGGAAACACCGGAGGTATCTGCGCCGAGTCTACCCCCCTCCCCTTTTTTCAAGGGGAGGGGACGGGGGAGGGGTATTATATCTACAACTGCTTCAGTATCAGATTTCTGTACTGCACTTTCATCGGCGGACCGACGTGCACCTGCACACCCAGCAGCCCGTTCGCTTTGCCGTTGACGGTGTCGTTATCGATGACCTCGCTCATCAGCACGTCGTTGATGTAGTGTTGCAGGCGGTTGCCCTTCACGATCAGGTGAAATGTGTTCCAGTCTTCGGGCTTGATTAGCGTCTTCAGCGAATCGGCACTGCCCAGCGACCCGGTAACGGTTAGCCCGGCCCAGGCGTTGTTTTTCACGTTGGCCCGGACGGCCTCGGGGGTCGGGGCACCCGCGTAGGCCGGAATCGTGGTTTTTTGTCCCCGGTAGGCCAGCGTGGTTCGTTTCCGCTCTTCGTAGTTCTGTCCCGTGTAGCGATTCTTTCCGTCGATGTCGGCCTGATAACCGCGCAGGGCGAAGGGCACGTCGGTGAGCCGGTCGCTGCGGTAGTTGATGCCGGAGTTGCCCTCGGCGGTGATGGTGAACTCGCCTTTGAACTCAAAATCACCCGGTTGTCCGCCCTGCCAGACGATAAACGAATTAGTTTTGAGCAGCGTGGCGGGCGTAATTTCGCCCACTAAATTGCCGCCTTCGACGCGCCAGTACGTCGGATCGCCCTCCCAACCGGTCAGCGTCTTTCCGTCGAATATCCGCACGAAGCCATCTGTACCAACTTTCTTCGTCTGAGCCATGCCGGGCGTCACAACACTGGCCGTCATGACGACGGCTACCAGTCCCGCCGTTGCAAGACTCGTCAGGATCATTCTTTTCACCATGTTACCCGTGGGTTTTGAGACGCTGATTTATTTGCCTTTCACCGCACCCTTCACTGCACCATCGGATTTGTACACATCGTGGTCCTGGTTGCCGCCTGCTTTCAGGTACGCCATCAGGTCCTTCAGTTCGCCGGGGTTCAGGCTGTTGATCAGGCCGGGCAACATGATGGAAACGGTCGAATATTTCTTGGCGACGACGTCCTTCTTGGCCACCTTCCGAAGCTGATCCGAAGCAAACGGATTCTGAGAAATTGAGTAGCTGCCCTTGTCCTCGCTCACTAACCGACCCAGCACCGACTCGCCGTTTTTAAGCGTAAAGATGGTCGATGCGTACTGGTCCGAGATTACTTTGTCGGGCATGAGGATGGCCTCCAGCATGTCCTTGTTGGAGAACCGGGTACCCAATTGCGTCAGGCTGGGGCCAATGTCGCCCCCCTGCCCGCCCATCGCGTGGCAGTTGCTGCACAGAATGGCGGAGTAGATCTTTTTGCCCGTGTCGAAATTTCGGGCAATCAGTCCGCTGTCGACCACGGCGAGTGCTTTATCCAACTCCCAGCGTCGGCCGGGGCCTTTGGGTGTGAAGTCCGTTGCCAGATCATTGCCTGACTTCGACAGCAGATCGGCTCCCGACAGCTTATCGTAGCGGGCGATCTGGTCTTTGGGCACGTGGGCTAAGGCCAATTTGCGGGCTTTGTCGATGAAGCCGATATAGCTGCGTCCGCCCTGATACCGGAACGCGTTGGCAAACCAGCTAAAGTACTGGGTCCGCAGTTCGGGCGTCCAGCCAGCTTGCGCACTGCTCAGCATCGTAGCGTAATACGTTTGCTGAGCGGGCGGTAGTTTTTCCAACATCCTGGCGATGTCTAAGCCGTACTGCGGATTGCGCAGAATCAGGTCGCTCGACGCCGTAACGGTCTCACCCCCAACCGGGCCGGTCCCATCCTCGTTTTTCTTGTCCAGCAGCACCAGCGTTTTGGCAACGGCTTCCGGTGCCTGAAGCGAAATCAGCAATTTGCTGTAGGCCCGGTTCAGCACCGCCGACTTCGCCGGGTAGCGGGGGTTCAGGTAAGCAATGGTACTGGCTTTCTCAGTACTTTCGGGGAGACCCGTGCGCGTGAAAACCAACTCCATCGCCCGCAGTACGTCCAACTGCTGTTGCTCGGTTAATGGGTCCAGCTTCACGGTCAGCAGCGCGTTCAGCATGGCGGTTTTTTGCACCTTGTTGTCGGCCGGCGTCCCGGAATGGCGAGCCAGTGCAATCATGGCCTGCGTCAGCCGAACCGGGTCGGTTTCGGCTATGGCTTTTTGCTGCCATTGGGCCACCGGCTGGTGTTCAACGGCGATCCGGGCGGCATACCGGACAAAACGATCCGGGTGATTGAGGTATGGCCACGCAGCCTCGATAGCACCCGCCATTGGTTCACCGTGGTACTGCTCTAAGTTGGTTCTGATCCGGTGTTCGGCGGTGGGGGCGGGCGGTGGCGACACGGCCGCGACGGATTCGGAACCAGCGTACGTAACCCGGTATAGGTCGGACTCCAACCGGCGACCACCCGTCAGAAAATACATCGCTCCGTCGGGACCGATCAGCCCGTCGGTGAGCGGCAGGGGCGAACCCGAAATGAACTCCTCGGCTGTTGCGCTGTAGGTGGCGCCTTTGGGTTGCAGGTGAACGGCGTAAATAATCCCGAAACTCCAGTCGAAGGCATAAATCGCTTTCTGGTATTTCGACGCAAAACGCGCACCCCGACCGGCAAAAACGCCCGTTGGCGATCCCTGACCCATGTTCAGCACGGCGGGCAGACAGTCGGCAAAGGTGGGCGACCAGTTGCTGGCGGCCGTGCGCCAGCCGAACTCGGCCCCACTCGTAATGTGGCAGATGCGGGTTGGCTTGTACCACGGCAGACCGAAATCCCACTCCATGTCGGAGTCGTAGCCGAACAGATCACCTGCGTCGTTGAAGGCGAAGTCGAACGTATTGCGGAACCCCCCGCCAACCAACTCCCATTTCTTGCCTTCGGGGTCTATTTTGGCAATCCAGCCGCCGGGTGCCATCCGGTCGGTGGCGTGACCGCGCGGGTCTTTGATATTGGGGAATAGGTTGTCTTCCTGCCAGACGGGTGGCAGCCGGTAGGAATCCATCTTGGGAACGTCGGTAAAGTTGCCGCACATGACGTGCAGCGACTGTTTGTCGGGCGACATCACGATACTGTGCGGACCGTGTTCGCCTTCGCCCTGTAGTTCCCGGAGCAGCGTGATTTTGTCGAGGTTATCGTCGCCGTCGGTATCCTGCAACCGATACAGCCCGCTGCCTTTTGCGAAGGTGCTGTCGCTGTTGTGGTTCACCATCACGTAGAGACTGTTAAACGCCCAGAGCAGCCCCTGCGCGTAGCCCATGCCCACTTTCGGCTTCGTCGTGTCGGCCGATGGCAGCGAACTCAAACTGATCTTCAGCTTTTCTATTTTGGGTTTCAGATCGCCCGACCCCACGGGTGGTATCTCCAGCCGGTACAAGAAACCGTACTGATCGGAGGTGATCATGCGGCCTTTGTCGTCGAAGGTCATGGCCACCCACGACCCTTGTTTATTGTCGGAGGGGCTGTAGATGTGCTCGGCTTTGAAGCCGGGCAACAGTTTCAGCTTGTCGGTCTTGGTGCTGTCGGGTCCGCGCCGTCCCGACGGGGAGTTCTGCATACTGATCCACGACGTTCCGAGCAGGACGAGCAGGCAAAAAGCGAATCCGATTTTGGCCGCGTTGATTAGAGTAACCATACTATTTTTACGGGGTTGATTGAACGAAGTCATTAGCGTTGTCCGGATTGTGTCAACTCGTGCCGAATCAGGCAGTTGATTTGATTAACTAAGAAACTGTGTGTGTGCTTATTCTACTTATTGGAGGGAGAATTACCTCTCCCCAACCCCTCCCCGTTGGGAGAGGGGTTGGGGCGGTCGGCCGCTGCCGAGGGGTGATCAGAAATGCGGACTCAGCGCGGCTTCGACGGCGGGAAGCGGATACGTTAAATCCAGATTGGTAAACGCATTGGGCGGGGGAACGGCTCCTTTGGGAAAATAATAATCCAGCGGATTTGCCTTTATCCGGTTGCCGTACGCCGTAATTACCTCAGCCACCCGACCCGTTCGGACCAGGTCGAACCAGCGTTTGTTTTCAAAGGCCAGCTCCACGCGCCGTTCCTGGTAAATAGCCGCCCGCACGTCGGCTTGCGAACTGGCTTTTGTCGCGGCTAACCCGGCCCGCGTCCGTATCTGATTCAGGTAAATGGCTGCATCGGCGGTTTTGCCCTGCTCGGTCAGGCTCTCGGCCAGAAACAGCAGCACTTCCGCGTAGCGGTATACCGGCCAGTTGTTGCCCGTGTTGTTGTGCAGGGCGTGGGGCTTGGCAAACTTCTTGATGTACGGATACTTTTTGTTGTCGCGGGCACTCTGGCTCAGCGTAACGTAAGCGATGGAGATATCCTGCCGCTTGTCGCCCGGCTCATAAGCCGCAATAATGTCCGGCGTCGGAATGTTGTTGTTCTCCCCCGACAGTCCCTGCGTGTTGGCCGTTCCGGTGATGGGTTTCAGTTCGGCAGCCGTGATGGGCGTGGGCACAACCCGGTAAATGTAGTTGCCGTTGTAGCCAGCCGCTCCTTCCAGAAACTGGACCTCAAAAACCGACTCCATGTTATTCTTGTTGGCCGACGTGCCCGAAAACGCATCGGTATAATCCGGCATCAGCATGTACCCGTCGTTGGTCACCACGTCTTTCAGCAGTACTTCGGCTTCGGCCCATTTCTTCTGCACGATATACACATTGGCCAGCAGCGTTTTTGCCGCCCCCGACGTCGCCCGGCCCACTTCCTGTTTTGCCTTGTTTAGTAATAGTTTACTGGCCTCGGTGGCGTCTTTGGTGATCTGGGCGTAAATCTCTTCCGTCGTTGATAGTGGCAGCGCGGCATCGGTGCGGCCAGTCGTCGGCGTCAGGTGCAGGGGAACCTTACCAAAGTAACGCACCAGCTCGAAGTAGGCGTAGGCCCGCAGAAACAGGGCCTGTCCTTTCAGATTGCTTTTGGAATCGGCTCCGAACTCGACCTTGTCGATGCTGGCCAGAATCTGGTTGGTGCGGGCAATGATCTGATAATCCAGTCGGTACTGCTGAAGCACGTTATCGTTGGCCGTGACGCCGTTGGCTTTGGGGACGGCGAAATCAGCGATGTTCTCCGTCGGGTCGACTGCCCCGAACAGGATGTTGCGGGCGTAGTAGGTATTGTCGGAGTGCATCTCACCCAGAATCCAGGCCCGGTCGTTGACGATGAACCGCAGCGGAACGTAAGCCCCGTTTACAGCCTGCTGAAAATCAGCTTCTTTCGTAAAGAAAATAGTCGAGCTGAGGGCCGTTTCGGGAATCACCGTCAGGAAATCTTTCTGGCAGCCGGTCAGGGTAATGCCTAACAGCCAGGTTGCTATGAGTCTTGTTTTCATGCTTGCTACGCGCTAAGACTGTTAAAGAATAAGGTTGGTAAGCCGGATTAGCTCAGAAATTCAGGTTGATGCCCAGCGTGTAGGTGCGGGGAACGGGGTAGTTCGATAGGTCGACGCCCTGGCTCAGGTTACCGCCGTCGCCATCACCGGCCCCGTTTGCGCTGGTCTCCGGGTTTGGCCCGCCCGTGTACTTCGTGAATACATACGCCTGCTGGATGGAAGCATAGAGCCGGGCCGATTTGAAGAAGCGATTCACCGCCCCGACGGTGTAGCCAAGCGTGATGTTTTTGATGGTGAAATACGACGCGTCGGCCAAAAACTGCGTGCTGTTCCAGTCGCGCTCGATCCCCGTAAAATTCCCCCCGCCCGTAGTCGTGCCAAACTGACCGGCACCCGGAATCGGGGTTCCGTTGATGGGCGTACGGAACCGGTCTTTTACGCCCGCCACCATATTGAACACTCCGTCTAAGTTGGCCGTGCTGTACAAATGGCGCACCCAGAGTTGATTGCCCGAGGAGCCGGACCCCAACACCGAGAAGTCGAAGTTGCCGTATTGCAGCGTGTTTGTGATGCCGTAGGTGAACTTCGGAAACGGGTTGCCGATAATTGTCCGGTCGTCCTGGTCGCCCCCATTGGTGATGACACCGTCGCCATTCACATCGCGCAGCTTGATCGTACCCACCGCCGACCGACCCGGAATGATGGGTGAGTTTTTGAGGTCTTCGGCGTTTTGGTAATATCCTTCTTTCACCAGGCCGTAGAATTGACCAAACGGCTGGCCCACCTGCGTGATGTGAAACGATCCGTAGACGCGGTCGATGCCGTCGGCCAAGGACACGACCTGGTTTCGATTGAACGAGATATTGGCGTTGGTCGTCCACCGAAGTCGGCCCGTCGTATTTTTGCTGGTCAGTGAGAACTCGTGGCCCCAGAATTTAATTTCGCCGATGTTGTCGTTGTAGTTGGAAAAACCGGCCTCCTGCGGAATTTGCACGGCATACAGCAGATTGGTGGTTCGTTTGGTGTAAAAATCATAAATGAACTGAATCCGGTCGTTGAAGAGCCCCAGGTCCAGACCAACGTCGAACTGCCGGGTGGTTTCCCAGCCCAAGTTAGGATTCGCCAGCGAGGTGACCACCGCGCCCGTGGCAACGGTGCTGCCAAAAACCGAATTCACCGTGTTGTTGACCAACGCATACTGGGTGTAGTTACCAATGTTATTGTTGCCGATAATCCCGTAGCTGGCCCGTACTTTGGCAAACGACACCTGACTGACCGGTTTGAGGAAGTTTTCGTCCGAGAGCACCCAGCCCACCGAAGCCGACGGAAACGTGCCATACCGATTGTTGGCCCCGAAGCGCGACGACCCGTCACTGCGGATGGCCGCTGTAAACAGGTACTTGCCTTTGTAATTGTACGTCAATCGGGACAGGTAAGACGTCAGTGCCCATTCATCGACGGCATTCCTGGTGTTGGACGGGTTCCCTGCCCTGTCCACGTTGAGGGCACCCTGAACGGTCGGGAGCCGGTCATCGGCGTACGTGTTAGCCTGAATTCGGGTAAAATCCTGCCGAAAGTGCTGATTGGTGAAACCGGCCAGCAATTCAAAATTATGCTCGCCGAAGCTTCGGTTGTAGGTGGCTAAGTTCTCGTTCAGCCACGACACGTTCTCGATGCTTTGCCGAATCGACACGGCGGTGGTCGGAATCGGAACGTTGATCGCGCTGGTAGCCGTCGACGGGTTGAAGAAGAAAAATTTGGCGTTCTGGTATTCGACGTTGATGCTCGACCGGAGCGTCAGGCCGCTGATGGGCTTGTACTGGATATAGGCGTTAGAGAGCAGGTTAGTATTTTTGGTTTCGTTGACCAATTCCTGCGCGGCCCGCACCCAGTTCGGGTAGGCGAAAATGTTGCCGGTGCTGCCCGGAAACTGGTTGAACTTGGTCAGTTCGCCGGTCGCGTCGTAGATGGGCATCACCGGCCAGGTATGCAGGGCGTTGAACAAAATCCCGGTGCCCCGGTCGCCGTCGGTGCGGGGCGTGTTGTCGAACACGTAGGAGGGAGCCACGTTAAAGCCGACGTTCACTTTGTCGGAGATCGAATAGTTCGAGTTCATCCGCAGCGAATACCGTTTGTAGGCGTTGTTGAGCACCACGCCCTGCTGATTGAAATAACCGGCCACCAGCGACGTGCTCGATTTTTCTTTGTTAGAGGAGATGCTCAGATTATAACTTTGGATGGGCGCGGTTCGGAGCAGAGCACCGTACCAGTCGTTGTTTTTGCCCTCGTACTGGGCCGGATTCTGAAACTCAGCCGGTACGGCATCCCCTTTATCCTCATAATATTCTTTTTTGAACTGGGCAAATTCAACGGCATTCAGCATGGCTACCCGGCCCCGCTGCGGCACCTGCTGCACACCCGCGAAGGCGTTGAAACTCACGTTGGTCTGGCCGGGCTTCCCCTTTTTCGTCGTAATCAGCACTACCCCGTTGGCCGCCCGTGATCCATACAGTGAGGTCGATGCGGCATCCTTCAGAATCGTGATGTCGTCGATTTCATCCGGGTTGAGTTGGCCGATGCTGCCCGTGATGGGAAATCCATCGATTACGTAGAGCGGGTCGCTGCCGGCTGATACCGACACTTGCCCCCGAATACGAATGGCGATGCCCTGACCGGGCTTGCCGGTGGTTTGGTTGATCTGAACCCCCGCCAGACGGCCCTGCAGCTTCTGGCCGATTTGCGAAACGGGCAGGTCTTTGATTTCCTGCGCACTCACCGTCTGCACGGCCCCGGTTATTTCTTTTTTCAACTGACTGCCATAACCCACCACCACCACTTCGTTGAGCGTCTGATCGTCGGGCGACAGCGCAACCGTTAGCGTGGTTTGTGTGCCCACGACAATTTCTTTTGGACCGTAGCCAACGAAACTAAAAATCAGTGTCGAACTGGCATTCGGGGCCGAGATGCGGAAGCTGCCGGTGCCGTCGGTGGTTGCCCCCTGTGTGGTCCCTTTTATCACGACACTGACGCCCGGCAACCCGTCGCCCTTCTCATCGGTCACTCTCCCCGTCACGGTTATGTCGGTCGATATAGGACCCGGAAGGAATATCTGTGCCGGTCGGGGCAGGTGCAGGGCCAGCGGTTGCCCACTCGCCGACAACCTGATTTCGGGCAACGCTGCCGGTCCCTGGGCCAAACTCTGGTAGGAGCCAGCCATCATACCCATTGTTACTACTGCATAGAGTCGTTTCATGATCATCGAGGTAAGAGGTAGGAATCTTGGCCCGCTCAGATTTGGCGGAAAATCTAATTGAGTACCCAAATATTACTACTCCTGCTCTGCCAACCTTCCTACACATACCTACCGTCTGAATAATTACCGTTTAAAGGCAGTTCAGGGTCTGTGTGAACACCCTGTTTTCTGCGCGATGGAGACGGGGTTAATCGCTAATTGATAAACACCTCATCCACAAGCAATAAGGCGGGCTTCCCCTTGTTTGAATGCCAGTCAGGGAGTTGACGGACTGGTTTCGCTATTATTTTCAGGAAGGAAATCGTTTGCGGTTTGATGCTGCACGAAACAGCCTTCAGCACGGGAGCGCTTCTCTTGACAGGCTGGTCGGGCTTGAGCGTGGCTATCAATTTCATCCGGTCCCGGCTGGTTCCGCCCCAAACTTCGACCGTGCCCGGCGGAAAAATACCGGTTTCCTCCTCGACCATGATGCGCAGGGCCACGGAACGGATGCTGACTGGCTGCTTAAATTCTGACACCAGCACCATGTCGTTCTTTTTGAATCCCGCCCAGTTATTAGCCCAGGCCGGACTGTTAGGGCTTAGCATACCAAGTTTGCCGTCGAAGAACGTGTAGGCGCCATCGGCCTGGTGAACGGCGTTGAGCGGCAACAGCAAATTCACGCTGTCCGGGATGTAGGTGCTTTGGTAAAAGTCGAACGTGGCTACACCGCTTCCAAACCAACCCGGCTTGTACGCCTTAACTTTTATGAGCGTAGGTTGATTGAGTACGGTTCGATTCGTAAAGACTGGCGAACGAAGGCTATCCGGTTCTGTCCCGTCGGTGGTGTAGCGTATCTGAACGCCTTTGATGGGGTGCTTCAGTTGCAGCATTAGCGACTCCCGGAAGATGGTCGAACTGTTTTTGACTTGTGGCGGATTCAACCGGATGGGTTCGCTGCCCGCGCCATCGAATCCGGCAAGGATCTGAACGCCCTTATTGGCTTTCTGCAACTGCGCAAGCTGGGCAGGCGTCAGTGGCGTATTCCAGAGCGAAACGGTTTTTAAATTCTTAAATGCGCCGATTTGTTTGCTCAACTCGTCGTAACTCACCTTCGTGCCCGACAGTGCCAGCGTCCTTAGCTGCGTCAGGGCGACCAGTTCAGTCAGGCCTTTACCCGTAATATCCGTAAAGTTCAGGTCCAATTTTTGGAGGTTTTTAAACTGGGCAATGCGTTTCAGATCCGCGTCGCGTACGGGCATCTTGTTGAGGTTCAGGTAAACGATCTGCTGCCTAACCGGACTCAACTCGTCCAATTTTTCGGATGTGTACGCCGACCGATTATAGAGATTGACGGCCAGCGCGGGCGATTCTCTGGCCAGCGCAGCCACCGTCCGATAATCGTTATTTAACTTTTTGACTGTCTCGTCGTCTGCCGCATCAAAATCAAATTCATCTGGTTTCTGCTCCACAGGCCGGAACAACGCAGCAGCAACAAAGCGCATCGAATCGGAGGGCGGCAGGTCGATTATTTTCTTCGTAAAACTGGCCCGGCCTTTCACCCACAACGACAGCAGCGTAATTTCCTGGGGCGTGAGCTGGGTTTTGCCCGACGGCGGCATGTGTTTTTTCTCATCTGTGGGCAGGTGAATCCGCTTCAGCAACAGGCTTATCTCCGGCCGCCCGACCACGAACAATTTTCCCGTCTTGCCACCCGTCTGAATCGACTCGGCATCGGCTAAACTCAGTTGCCCTTTCATCTTGCCGGGGTTGTGGCAACTGACGCACTTCTGCTCAAAAATGGGCTGAATCACGTCCGTAAATACAACCGCCTGATCGAGCGGGATCGGGTCCGATTTGGATTGGCTGCTCAGCGGCTCGAACAGGAAATTATCGCCGTGAGTCAGCGTAGCCCCGTAGTGGCCCGCCCCAATCAGCAACACCACCGTCGTCAGGGCACCGGCCTGAGCAATTCGGGCCGTGTACCAGGGCTTATTTCGCATCCAGTAAACAAGAGCAGAAACGAAGAAAATACCGACGCCCGACCATTTGTGCCGCTGTAGCACCTGGCTGGTGTATCCGTCTTCTCTGGACAGAAATAGGCCCATGATGACCGTAATGCCAGCCAACAGAGTTCCGACGAGCAGTAAATTGCTCAGAAAGACACGGTATAACTCCGGGTCGGCGGGTCGGGCCGATGCGTTGCTCCTCCGAAAGCGAAACGCTTCCATGACCATCGCCAGCAACAGCATGACGATGGGAAAATGAAGCAGCAGCGGGTGCATCCGTCCCAGTGGCTGCAACCACGCGGGAACGACGATTTTATCGGCAAACAGCAGTAGAAACAGAATGAAGATACCCGTGGCAAACAAGACATGCTCCGCCCAACCAATCAGCTTTTTATTCATCTCCACAACACGAGGTTACACTGTAAACGGCAGGTTTTTATTGACAGGATTACAGGATAAGACAGGGCTTCTTTCTTACATAATCCTGTCTTATCCTGTAATCCTGTCAATAAGAAATACCCTGTCTTAAGCAATAATATCCCGTACCACTTTCCCCGACACATCCGTTAACCGATACCGGCGACCGAGGTGTTTGAAAATAAGTTTCTCGTGATTAAGGCCCATCTGATTCAGGATAGTTGCCTGAAAATCATGTACATGCACCGGATTCTTGGCGACGTTATAGCCCATTTCGTCCGTTTCGCCATACACGATGCCGGGTTTGATACCCCCGCCCGCCATCCAGATCGTGAAGCAGCGGGGGTGGTGGTCGCGCCCGTAGTTGTCTTTGGTCAGCTTACCCTGCGTGTAGCTGGTCCGGCCAAACTCACCGCCCCAGATCACCAGCGTTTCGTCCAGCAAGCCGCGCTGTTTCAGGTCAGTAACTAAAGCCGCCGACGCCTGATCGACGTCTTTTGCCTGCTTCGTTATTTCGTAGGGCAGATTCCCGTGCTGATCCCAGCCTTGGTGGTACAGTTGCACAAAGCGCACCCCGTTTTCGGACAACTTACGGGCCAGCAGGCAGTTGGCGGCAAACGTACCCGGCACCAAACAGTCGGGTCCGTAGAGTTTGATAATGTCGTCCGGCTCTTTCGAGAGATCCATCACCTCCGGCACCGCCGTTTGCATCCGATACGCCATCTCGTACTGCTTCACTTTGGCAGCGATCTCCGGGTCGCCAAATTCCTGATACGACAGGTCGTTGAGCTGCGCCAGGTTGTCGAGCATATCCCGGCGGTCCTGCCGATCCATGCCGTCGGGGTCGCGGAGGTACAGCACGGGGTCTTCGCCCTTGCTGAACTGGACGCCCTGGTGAATGGAATCCAGGAACCCGTTCGACCACAGTTTGGAATAAACGCCTTGACCGTTGCCAACCCCGCGCGACAGCAGTACGGTGAAGTTGGGCAGATTTTTGTTCTCGTTACCTAAGCCGTAACTCAGCCACGAACCCATGCTGGGGCGGTTGCCCTGCTGCGAACCCGTCTGCAAAAACGTCAGGGCCGGGTCGTGGTTGATGGCTTCAGTAAACATGGATTTCACGATGCACAGATCATCCACAATCTTCGCCGTGTACGGAAACAGATCACTCACCCACGCCCGCGACTGGCCATACTGCCTGAAATCGACGAACGAGCCGACCATCGGAAACTGCTTCTGATTGGCCGTCATACCCGTCAGTCGCTGCGTACCCCGCACCGAGGACGGGAGTTCCTGACCCATCATTTCCCGCAGTTTAGGCTTGTAATCGAACAGTTCCTGCTGCGCGGGTGCTCCGTTCTGGAATAGGTAAATGACCCGTTTCGCTTTCGGTGCAAAGTGCGGAATGCCGGGCGTCAGGCCGTCCTCGTCCAGTCCGTTTCCGCTGAACAAGTCGGGGATCAGCAATGAGCCTAACGCGGCACTGCCCAGCCCCAAACTGAGCCGGGACAGGAAGCGACGGCGGTTGAAATTCAGGCCGTGTTCAAGAATTTCCTTCTCCATAAACTTAAAAGATTGTTTGACAGGATTAACGGGATAAGACAGGATTTTTCTCTTTCTTAAATCCTGTCTTATCCCGTTAATCCTGTCAAAAAAATCCTGTCAGAAAATAATCATCTCAGGACTTCGTAATGGTCTCCTCCAGATTATAAATCGTCGTTACGACCCGCATCATCGCGGCTAACTTGATCCGGTCGATGCGGGTCGGGATTGGGTACTCACCCACGGATACCGACTTTTCGGCACTGACTTTGGTGAGTTTTTTCAATTCCTTTTCATAATACGTATTCAGGACCAAGACTTCCTTTTCGCTCGGTCTCCGGCTCACAATCAGCCGGAACGCTTTACTGATTTTGTCGGTGACGCCACTCCGTTCCTGTAGCAGCCGGGCGGCCAGCACCCGTGACGCTTCCAGCACGGTCGGGTCGTTTAACATTACCAAAGCCTGCAACGGCGTATTGGTTTTGAGTCGTTTCACCTCGCACAGATCGCGGTTGCTGGCGTCGAAAATGGCCATTGACGGTGGGGGAACGGTGCGTTTGATGAGGGTGTACATGCCCCGGCGGTACAGGCTGGCCCCGTGATCCTGGTTGTACACCGACAGCAGCCCCCGCCCCGACGTAGCCCCTTCCCACAAACCCGCCGGTTGATAGGGCTTTACGCTCGGTCCGCCAATGCTGGGGTTCAGTAAGCCGCTGCTGCTGAGGATTAAATCCTTGATAAACTCAGCGTGGATGCGGTAACGCGGTCCTCGCGCCAGCAGGTTATTCTCCGGGTCAGCCGCCAGCTTTTCGGGCGTAATTACGGCCGACTGCCGGTACGTAGCCGAGGTGACCATCTGTTTGACCAATCGCTTGATATCCCAGCCGTGATCCATGAAATCGACGGCCAACCAGTCGAGCAGTTGGGGGTGCGACGGAAGTTCGCCCTGCATCCCGAAATCGCCGGACGTTTTGACGATGCCTTTCCCGAAAAAGTCCTGCCACAGCAGGTTGACGTAGACCCGCGCCGTGAGCGGATTTTTCTTGTCGAAGAGCCACTGCGCCAGCCCCAGCCGGTTTTTGGGATAACTCTCGTTGAAGGGAAGAATAGCCCTGGGGGTGCCGGGCTGCACTTCTTCGCCGGGGGCATCGTACACGCCCCGCTTCAGCACGAACGTTTTGCGGGTCGTATCCAGATCGCCCATCACCGATACGATCAGGCGGCTGGTGTCTCGTTTGTTGACGAACGAGAGAATACTTTTCACGTCGGCATCACTGATTTCCATCAGCGGTTTTTTGGCGTACGTATCGGGACCGCCAATGACCGATTCCATACCTATTTCTTTTACGTTGTTGAAAAACGCGAAGAGCTGGTAGTACTCTTTGTGCGAAAACGGGTCGTACTTATGGTCGTGGCAGTGCGCACATTCGATAGTCACGCCCAGTAAACCCTTGCCAAACAGATCGTTGCGGTCCGTCACGTACATAGTCCGGTATTCTTCGGGGATGACGCCCCCTTCTTCGGTGATTTTGTGGTTTCGGTTGAAGGCTGTCGCGAGCAGTTGCTCTTTGTTAGCTGCTGGCATCAAATCCCCCGCCAACTGCCACGTCACGAACTGGTCGTAGTGCATATTCTGGTTGAAGGCGTGAATGACCCAGTCGCGCCAGGGCCACTGCGTCCGGTAGCCGTCGTCCTGATACCCGTGCGAATCGGCGTAGCGGGCCAAATCCAGCCAGTGCAGGGCCATTTTTTCGCCGTAAGCCGGTGATTTCAACAACTGATCAACGGCTTTTTCGTAGGCATTGGCACGCTCATCGGCCAGGAAACCATCCATCAGTGACAGACTCGGCGGTAGTCCGGTCAGGTCGAGACTCAACCGTTTCAGCAGTCGTTCGTTGTCCGCTGCTTCGTTTGGCGCGACGCCCG